>JAADGJ010000064.1 GCA_013152435.1 Chloroflexota bacterium
CCTGCCGCCTGCGACGCCCACCCCGATCCCCACCCCCACGCCCACGACACGCCCGGGCCCCACGCCGACCTTCACCCCCACGCCAGAGCCGGGGACGGCGCTCATGCCGGGGCACCCGGCGCGGGTGGTCGCGGCCGGCGGGCTCAACGTGCGGGAGGAACCCGGGATCGATCAGCAACGCGTGGGACGGTTGGCGCCGGGTGCCCTTGTCCGGGTGTTGGAAGGCCCCGTGCAGGGGGAACAATACCGCTGGTGGAAGGTGCGGGACAAGCGCGGCCTGGAGGGTTGGGTGGCGGATGGCGACGAGGAGGACGAGTGGCTGAGCCCGCAGATCGGCGAGCCACGGCCGGTGAACCGCCCGGTGCTCCGCGGCGATGAGGTCGTGGTCACCACGCAGAAGGGCAAGGTGCTCACCATGCGGTTCGAGGCGGGGCTGGACTCCGTGGTAGCCCGCCGGTTGCGTCCCGGAACCCGGCTCAAGGTCATCGGCGGTCCCGTGGACGTGGATGGCTACCGATGGTGGCAGGTGGTCGATCCCAACGGTCGCCAGGGCTGGGCGGCCGAAGGGGACGAGGAGAACCGCTGGCTAACGCCCATCGAGTAATGCATGGAAGCGGCCGAGCGCGGAAGCCCGGCCCGCTAATGCTTGTTGCAGCAGCGCCAGCTCCCACGCTGGCGCCATCGTATGGTCGAGCGTGGGAGCTCGACCCGCGTGTGTGGCGAGCCGGAGCGATCTATCGCTGCCAGGGCATGACCTTGCGCTGGACCCACTGCAGCCCCTGGGTCAGCAGGACGCCCAGCCCCATGATCACCAGCAATCCGGCGTACATCTTATCGGTCAGGAGCACCTCCCAGTAGTAGAAGGTGAGGAAACCCACCCCCTTCTTGGCCCGCACGAACTCGATGGCCACGATGACGATCAACGCCGTGCCCAGGGCCAGCCGCAGCCCGGCGAAGATCACCGGCAGCGCGCCGGGCAGGATCACATGCCGGAACAGCTGCCAGCGGTTGGCGCCGTAGTTCCGGCCGGCCTGGATGTACACGGGATCGATGTCCCGCACGCCGACCATGGTGTTGATCGCCACCAGGAAGAACGCCGAAATGGCGACGACGGCGATCTTGGGCCCCTCGCCGAAGGGGTTGGGGAAGATCAGCATCATGATGGGGAAGATGGCGATCTTGGGCAGGACGTACACCGCCGACATGGCGGTGTCCAGCATGGCCCGCACGGTTCGGTTCATCCCCATGATCATGCCGAGCAAGATCCCCGGCACGGTGCCCAGGAAGAAGCCGGCGAAGACGCGCACCAGCGTCGTGAGCACATGGCTCTCCGTGAACAGCCGCCAGGCGCTCTCCCATCCCCCGTTGACCAACGCCTGGGGCACCAGCCAGGGGCGCCCGAACAGGCTGGTCTCGTTGAAGCGGTCGTAGCTCACCGTCAGATCCCACAGCGCCGCCAGGATCCGGGTCGGCGGTGGAAACCAGCGAGGGCTCAGATACTCCGCCCGCACGATGAGCTCCCACGCGACCAACAACAGGATCGGGAACCCGATAGCCAGCGCCCGCTCGTAAAGCGTCTCGTATCGGGCCGGGATCTCCCGCCCCACCAGGTCCGCCAGCACCACGACCAGGACGAGATCGCCCGACAGCCCCAGCCACCAATGCTCCTCCCACAGATGCATCAGGAGGGTCGCCAGGTTCCAGAACACCAGGGCGAGGACGACCAGGATAATCTTGTGCGTCGAAGTCAGACGAAATTCCCTCACGGCTCTCATGGCTCTCCCGCCAACTGTTCGGACATGGCGCGCATCACTTCCTCATGGAGCGCTTCCCAGATGGTGTAGGTCAACCGGCTGAACTCCGGCGTGCCGATCGTCTTGACCGAGCGCGGCCGCGGGATGTTCACATCGAAGGTGGCCTTGTTGGTGCCGGGATGGGCCGTCATAAGCACCACCCGATCGCCCAGCAGGACCGCCTCGTCGATGCTGTGAGTTATGTAAACTACCGTCTTGCGATTCTCCTCCCAGATGCGCAACAGCTCCTCCTGGAGCACCATACGCGTCTGGGCATCGAGGGCGCCCAGCGGCTCGTCCATCAGCAACACCTCCGGATCGTTGGCCAACGCCCGAGCGATGCTGACCCGTTGCTTCATGCCGCCGGAGATCTGATGCGGGTAATAGTCGGCGAACTTGCGCAACCCCACCCGCTCCAGCCAATCCCTGGCGATCTCGTAACGCTCCTTCTTGGGGATCCCACGCATCTCCAGGCCGAAGGCGACGTTGTCGATCACCGTCTTCCAGGGAAAGATGGCGTACTCCTGGAAGACCACGTTATTGAGCGGCTTGCTGGGATCATCGCCGGGGATGATCTTGACCTCGCCCGAGGTCAGGGGCTCCAGCCCGGCCAGGATGCGCAGGAACGTGGATTTGCCACAGCCGGATGGCCCGACGATGCAGACGAACTCGCCGTCCTCCACCGTCAGGTTGAAATCTTGGATCGCCGTCACCGGCCCGCGAGCCGTCACGTAGGTCTTATGCACGCCACGCGCCAGGATCTTGATCGCCATGCACACACCCCAATCATCACCCCATGCGCGCCGACAGGGGCGAGCCGGAGGCCCGCCCCTGCTGCGCACGATCAGGGCGGATCATCCGCCCTGCGGAAGCGCATCGCGCTTCCGTCATTCCGGATACTCGCCCAACAGCTCCAGCGCCTTGTCGACGAAGGAGGTGTCCACGACCTTGGACAGGTCGATGGGCTCGGTGTAGTTGGTTCGCCCATTCTCGCGATGGACCCTCTCGACGTCGGCCAGTCCCTCGACCGGAATCCGCAGGTTCGGATCGTAGATCACGGGCCGGCCTGTCCGGATGGCCTCCTCCGTGGAGTTGACAAACTTCAGGTAGGCGGCCATGTTCTCGTCCGAGAGGTAGTCATCGCCCTGCATCATGCGCGCCGCCTCCATCAGGGCCAGGACGAAGCGCTGGGCGACCTCCGGCCGATTCTTGACGAAGTTGCCGGACCCCACGAAGGCCACGGTCATCAGCCCCGGAGCCAGGTCCTCGGCGATGGGCACGGCATGCCCGGCCTTGATCACCTGATCCGCATAGGGGGAGCCCAGCAGGCCAGCGTCGATGGCGTCGTTCTCGAAGGCCGCCGGCATGTCCGCGTTGCCGATCTGGACGATCTCGACGTCCCGGATGGTCAGGCCGCCTCGCTCCAGCGCCTTGGACGCCAGGTACTCGCCGCCGCTCCCGGGGCCGCCGGCCAACCCCACCCGCAAACCGGCGAGATCGGAGATGTCCTTCACCGTGCCATCATCCACCAGGTCCTTGCGCACCAGGAACTTCGTCGGGCTGTTCTCGAACGGCTCCAGGGCCCCAGGGGCGATGATCCGGATGTCCAGGCCCTGATTCCAGCCGTTCCAAAGCGACGTGACGATGGCGATGCCGCCCACATCGATGGTGCCCTCGGTGAGGAAGGCGATCGCCTCCGTGCCGGACTTGACGCGCTCGATCTCCACGTCCAGCCCGTACTTCTCGAAGATGCCACGCCCCGCCGCCACGTACATGGTGGCGAACTTCATGATGGGCACATAGGCCACCTTGACCTTCTCGGGCGGGTCCAAGGGTGGGAGGACCGTCTCCGCCGCCTCTTCAGCCGCCGGCTGTTCCTCCGCGCCGGCGGCCTCCTCAGCCGCAGCGGGCGCCTGCTCCTCCGCCGCCGGTGGCGCCGCCGGAACGACGCAGGCCGACAGGGCGAGGCTCAAGAGCAGCGTGAGACTCACCAGAACCAACACAGGCTTCCTGCAACACATACAGCCACCTCCTTAAATTGTATATGAGCGAACGAGAATTCCCTCTGTGGTTCCGAACAGAAAGCCCATTCGGGGATCACGGGCTATCCCCGACGAGGAGTGATGCAGGGAGATGAAATGGGCGCATCTCGCGGCGTAGCGAGAGGAAGCAGTCGTTGCTTACAGGTTTGGATAGGTCCTTACAGCGGAGAGGACATCGCGCAGTCAGGCTGTCGCGATGCCGCTATTTTACCCTCGGTTGTGGGATTTGTCTAACATCCCCCCGCCAGGGTAACGTATCCCTCAAAGTGTGTTTGAGAAATGCCGTTGCTCCTGCCATGAGGAGCCCCTTCGGAAAAAGCCCTTCTTCTGTCTTCGACCTGCCCGGCCTCGGCCCGGGCCCTTCAGAAAGGGCCGAGAAAGGCAGGTGCAGGCCGGAGAAGCGGGGTTTCCGTGGAGGGAAGGCCCCCTCCACACCTCCCCCTGTGGAGTTGGTCGTTGGGGGAGACCTTCAGACACGCTCTCACTCCCCCCGAGGGCTGGCGCCCTTCACGCAAACCCGGCCTGCGCGCGATCGAATGGAAAGGATCACCGCAGGAGGCTTGCGATCTGACCGCCGATCTGGCGGAGGCTATCCAGGGGGAGAAAGTAGACGAACAAGACGGGATAAAGGGCGAAAAACCCCAGCTGGAACACCACCAAGGGCACCAGGATGAAGATCAAAACGATCATGCGCAGCAGGTCCCGGACGAAGATGAACCGGGTGAAATCGGAGGAATCGACGGAGAGAGCATCCCGGACGTAGGCCGGAAGCTGGGAGAGCCCGCTGGTGACCAGGAACGGCCAGCGCTCGGTCAACGTGCGGGATAGCGTCGCCGGAAGGGAACGGGTGATGGGCTCCAGAGGCGCGCCCGTCAGGTCCCACGCGATCATCGTGAAGATGACGTCCAGAAAGCCAGCGAAGATCGCATAAGCGAACAGGAGGAGGAAGAACCCTCCTGCCAGGGACTGCAAGGCGCTCGTTATCCTGGATCGCCAGGACGCCTCCTCCTGCCGAAGGGACTCCGCCGCCTGATTGACGAGGAGGTAGATGCCGCCCAACATGAGCCCCGCCATCCAGAAGCTCCAGGCCAGCTCCCGGGCCGACCAGCGCTGCCGGGTGGCCAGCCACAGGGTCACCAGAAAGGAGGCCAGCCGCACCCACGGCTCCCATGATTGCGCTCGGGGGAGCCCCATATCCTCATCTGCGATGATCTTTGCGAACACGGTCGGCACGCTCCAGCAGGGCAGCCGGACGGGAGCCCCTCCCAGGATGCCCCCCAACGCCCTGCTACGTCATCACGGGGCGATGCGTCGCCAGGTAATCCCGGTAGTACGACTCGAACGCCTCCATGAGGCGTCGGGTGATGGGCCCCACCCGGCCGGCGCCGATGGGCTGTCCGTTGATGCGCACCAACGGCATCACGTGGCGGCTGGTGGAGGTGATGAACGCCTCATCCCACCGGGAGACATTGTCCTCAGGAAGGAGCTCATATGAGACAGGGATACCCTGCTCCCCGGCCAGGCGCAGGACGATCTCTCGGGTAACACCGGAGAGGATCGTCTCCTCCGGCGGGGTCAGGATACACCCGTCCCGCACGGCGAACAGGTTGCTGCTGGCCCCTTCGTAGATATGGCCGCCGTGGGCCAGCAGCCCCTCGTGCGCCCCGGCCATCTGCGCCTGTCTGCGCGCCAGGAAGTTCACCAGCGTGTTGAGGGACTTGGCCTGAGGCAACGCCCGGGCGCCGTGGAAAACGATCGCGGTGGCGCCGACCTCATACAGGGCCCTTGAGAACGAGCGAGAGACCTCGGGCCATATGAAGGCCAGAGCGGGCTCCTGTCCGTTGGGCCCGAGGACATACAAACGGATCAGGCAGGTAGGGCTGCGGTTCGCTCGCAGCAGCGGCGGCATCCAGGAGGCGATCGCCTCCAGGCCGGCCGGGAGGGGCATATCCAGGAGATGAGCCGAATGGGCGAGGCGTTGAAGATGATCCTCCAGGTGGAAGATCACCCCCTCCTCGCACTGAATGGACTCGTAAACGCCAAAGGCCGTATACAGCGCCGGGTTGAAGACCGAAACCTGAGCTTGATCGGCGGGGATCAGTTCGCCGTTACGACACACGTAGATGGGCAGCGACATTCACGTATCTCATCATGTACACGCCGGGTTGGCGGCGAGAGTGGACGCGGATATCCATGCGAGCCCCCGCACAGAGGGCAACGCCAGAGGCAAGTCAGGGACCACGCTGTGTCTCTCGCTCAGGCGAGGCCACAACCTCACGGGCCAGGCTCACGATGCGACGCGCCAGGGCCGACCGCGGGGAGTTCTGCACCAACGGGACCCCCTGGTTAATGGACAGGACCACCGGCTCCGGCTCATCAGGCAGGCGGGAGCGGGCCTTCGTACGCAGCAGCTCCTCGATCTCACGCGTCCCGATCCCCCCGTGAATCCCCTCGCGATTGATGATCAGGTGCAGGCGATCGCCGAAGAGCGCGCGGCGGCTCTCCTGTTCCAGATAGAGGGCCGCCCGCCGCAGGACCGGCAGCTCCGGCGTCACCACGAACAGGAGCTCATCCACGATCTCCAAAGGTTCCAGCCACTCACGGTCCACACGGAAGCCGGCATCGACGATGATGTAGTCCACCGTCCGTCCCACAATGTCCAATACCGGCTCCAGGGCGGACGGGGAAAGGGCGGCCGCGTCGAGCGACTGCGCGCCCGGGACCACCCGGATACCGGAGGCGTGATTCAGGACCACCTGCTCCAGCATCTGCGTATCCAGGTCGTCGATGGTGGAGGCCAGCTCCTCCAGAGTATGCTTGGGGGTCAGGTTCAACGCGGTGGGGACATCCCCCATGGGCAGGTGCCAATCCAGCAGGGCGACCTCCCCCTCATCCTGCTGCTTAATGGCCACCGCCAAGTTGATCGCCAGCATCGTGACCCCAACACCGCTCTTGCTGCCCAGCACGGCGATGATGCGCGCCGGCCGGGCGTAGATCGGCCGGAGGTGAGTCTCGATACGGGCCAACAGCTCCCGGGAGTCAGCGGGCTTGGTGATGTAATCATTCGCACCAACCCGCAACCCCTTCACTTTATCCGCCACCTGGTCGGCGGCGGAGAGCATGATTACAGGGATCTCCGCCCCCTCCGGCAGCCTGCGCAGCCGGCGGCACGTCTCAAATCCGTCCATCTCCGGCATCATGATGTCCAACAGGACGAGATCAGGCCGCTCGGTGCGGATCTTCTCCAACGCCTCAGCCCCGCTGGCGACCGTGATGACGTCGAAACCGGCCACCTGAAGCGTCAAGGCGAGCAAGCGCCGCAGATCGGGATCGTCGTCTACAACCAGGATCTTGCGCTTAGCCAAGCAACCCTCCTCGATTTCTCAGGGCCCATGGCGCGCCGTGAAGCCCCCCTCGTCCACGGCCGCAAAGCCCCTCCTCTGTGGATAGCGGCCTCCCGTGAGCCTCGCCCTGTGCATCCGGCCGCAGGATCACGCAGGCGGGGGAGGCGCAGGCGGCAAATGCACCAGGTCGTCCCGCCGCCATATCTCCCACGGATACACGATCCATGCGTTGGTGACGGCCGCATAGTAGTCCGGGCCGGACGAGCTCAACAACGAGCGGCCGGGCTTGTAATGCAACACGGCCAGCTCCGGGTATCCCCCCTGCGACTCGATGCGCGCCCGCACGGCGGTAATGGTGCGCCCGCTGTCCCAGATGTCGTCCACCACGAGCACGCGCCGCCCGAAGATCTGCTCCTCGGACGGGAATTGGAGGAAAGTGGGCCAGGCCAAACGGGCTTCCGGCCGCTGCCCCGCTGGGGGAAACGCCACAGCCGCCGTCAACACATCGCGAATGTCCAACGCCTCGCTGATGATCCCCCCGGGCACGATCCCCCCACGTGTGATCATGACCAGCGCGTCGTACGGACCGGCCAGCTGTGGCAGAAGATGGTCGATCAGCCCGTCCACATCCTCCCAGGTCAATACCTCGACATGCTCAGGTTGTTCCGCCACGGCCCTACACTCGCTTAGGCAGTTTCCAAAAGCCCCAGGCACTCCAGCCCCTGTCCCAGCGCCTCACGCTGGCTCGGGCTCAGTTCCACGTTTGGGGGACGCGTGGCCGTCTCGGGCAGGCCAGCGATCCGATGCAAGGCGTACTTCACCGCCGCCTGCACCGGGTAATCGGCCAACAGGCCACGAGACCGCGACAGGCGCTTCTGCAGAGATTCAGACGCATCGGTGCCCGCCGCCCGCCGGATCGACTGGATGAGGTCCGGCATCAGGTTCGCCATCACCGTGATGGTCCCGGCCGCCCCCTCCGAATACGCAAAAGCGGCCAGATCATCGCTGCCGCAGAAGATCCGCAGCGATGGATAGCGCTGGATATAGGCTCGCAAGCCCTCCGGATCCCGGCTGGAGTCCTTGAGCCCTCCCACGCACTCCGCATGCGTCTCCATGAGGCCATCCAGCAGCTCATGCGTCACCGGCACACCGCTGACCTGTGGGATATGGTAGAGGAAGATCTGCTGCCCGGGCTGCAACGCCTGGTCGCAAAGCCGTCGGAAGTAGTCGATCAGCCCATCCACCGGGGCGCTGCGATAGTAGAACGGCGGCAGGACCAGCACGCTATCGGCGCCCGCCTGCAGGGCGTGCCGAGTCAAGGCGACGGTATCCGCCAGGCTGGGTGTCCCCGTGCCCGGGATCACCGCCATCCCATCCGCATGGGACACGACGTAGTCGATCAGCCGACACCGCTCCTCAAACCCCAACGACGGGCCCTCGCCCGTGGTACCGGCAGGCACCACGCCATCGCAGCCTCGCTCCCTCAGAAACGCCAGATGGCGCCCCACCCACTCCAGGTCCACCTCGCCATCAGGTCGAAACGGGGTCACCGTGGGGCAGAAAACACCGGCCAAATCTCGCATGATGCTCCCTCTCCAAAGGTCCTTTCCATGAGAATCATCGGCGCGCCGGGCGGCGACGAGCGCCGGCCAGCGGCTGGCTTAACAGCATGGCGAGCCGCTGCAGCTTATTCCGCCATCCCTCCTGATGCCGACGCACCTCGCTCAGGTCGTCTCGATGGGCGGCCAGCTCCGCCTCGTTCTCATCCACCGCCCGCCCACGGGCGTAGAAGTTCAGCGCCCGCTCGCGATCGTCCTGTAGCCAGGCACACAGCCCACGATTGTAAAGCGCCCGCACGAAATCCGAGCGCAATTCCAGCGCCCGATCCAGCAGCCTTGCCGCCTCCTCCAGGTCCCCCATCAGGATCTCGAGATAACCGAGGTTGTTATGAGGAGTCGCCTCATCCGGCGCCAGGTCGATAGCCCGACGGAAGGCCTCCCGGGACCGCTCCAGCTCGTGGCGATAATAATACAGGTAGCCCAGGGATGTATACAGATCGGCCGACTCCAGCCCAAGCTCGATGGCCTTCTGGAACGCCTCCAGCGCCTCATCGTAGCGATCGAGCGACATCAGCACATCCCCAAGATGCCCCCAGAGCTGCGCATCCTCCGGAGCCATCTCCACGGCCCGCTGACAGTACGGCAGGGCCTCCGCATCTCGCCCCGTCTCGTGCAACACGTGGATCAGGCCCCCCAGCGCGTCCGCCGAGCGAGGGTCCGCCTCCACGGCCAACCGATACGCCCGCACCGCCTCCACATATCGCCCCAGTGCGCTCCAGGCGTCTCCCAGTGCGCGCTGAGCCTCGGCGGTATCCGGCGCAGCACGGGAGGCCAGGATCGTCGCGCGCCGGGCGGTAACGGGATCACCGGAGGCCAGGCTCTCCTGCGCCACCGCCAAAAGCCCCTGCCAGTCATCCCGAGCAACCTGACTCAACCCCATTGCAACGACCACCCCCAAAACGTGATTCGCGCACCAACCAGGATGCGCTATCGGCAGCTGTAACACACCGGTCCATGGAAGAGGGGAACACCAGCGGGGAAACGATCCACAATATCTCGTGTGATCCGATACAAATCACACGAGATATTGTAGAGAAACCTCCGCACGCTGTCCTCCTGACAACCACGACGCGATGCAGAAGTACCTACCAAACGCATTCTACCACAAAACACATTTTATGCCCACCATTTTCGCGCAGAGTAGCGCTACGTTTACCAGCCCTCGTCTGCTGCTGCACGAGCGGTCGCACCTGAAAGGGGAGGTGCGGAGGGGAAGCCCCTCCGAGCTACCCCAGAGATGCGGGGCCACGCATCCATATCGCTTACCTTGATACCAATGGGGCGATTCATGAATCGCCCCTGCCCCGGCAACACCCATGAGGGAGATTGCCTCTGCTTCGCATGTGCTATAATACGCCCATCCGGCGGCGCCTGATCCATCGGCCCGCCATCCATCCCACACCAAGGCACGATGGAACATGAAACAAGCGATGCCATCATCCATCACCGGCGCATCGACCCACGTCCCCCCGGCCTTCCACGTCATGGTGAAGCCGCGAGGGGCCATCTGCAACCTGGCCTGTGAATACTGCTACTTCCTCTCCAAAGAGCGGCTCTACCCCGACAGCGCATTCCGCATGTCCCCCGAGCTGTTGGAGAGCTACACCCGCCAATACATCGAGGCCCAGCGCGTGCCCGAGGTCACCTTCGCCTGGCAGGGCGGCGAGCCGACCCTCATGGGGCTGGACTTCTTCCGGCTGGCCGTGGAGCTCCAACAGAAATACCGTAAGCCGGGCATGCGTATCCTAAACGCGCTCCAGACCAACGGCACCACCCTGGACGACGAGTGGTGCCGATTCTTCCACGAGCACAACTTCCTCATCGGGATCAGCCTGGACGGCCCGCGTGAGATCCACGATGTCTATCGACACGACAAGGGCGGCAAGCCCACGTTCGATCGGGTGATGCGTGGCGTGGAGTTGATGAAGAATCACGGCGTCGAGTTCAACATCCTGTGTACCGTGCACGCCGCCAACGCCGATCACCCACTGGAGGTTTACCGCTTCTTCCGGGATGAGGTGGGCGCCCAGTTCATCCAGTTCATCCCCATCGTGGAGCGGGACAACGAGACCGGCTTTCAGGAGGGAGACAAGGTCACCGAGCGCTCCGTCACCGGGAGACAATACGGGGATTTCCTCATCGCCATCTTCGACGAGTGGGTGCGCCGGGACGTCGGCCGGATGTTCGTGCAGATCTTCGACGTATCATTGGCCGCCTGGGCCGGGATGCGCCCGGGCTTGTGCGTCTTCGAGGAGACGTGCGGAACGGCCCTGGTCATGGAGCACAACGGAGATCTCTTCACCTGCGATCACTTCGTGGAGCCCCGACACAAGCTGGGCAACATCCAGGACATCCCGCTCATCGAGATGGTGGGCTCGGAGAAGCAGCGAACGTTCGGGCTGGACAAGAGGGACAGGCTGCCTCACTACTGCCGGGAGTGCGAGGTCCGCTTCATCTGCAACGGCGGCTGTCCGAAAAACCGCCTCCTGCGCACGCCCGACGGCGAGCCGGGGCTCAACTACCTCTGCGAGGGATACAAGGCGTTCTTCACCCACATCGACCGGCCCATGCGGATCATGGCGGCCGAGCTGAGGGCCGGCCGCCCGCCGGCGAACATCATGCGCATCCTGGCGGAAGAGGAGGCGGAGCTACAGCGCCGATTCGCCCGCGCCCGCCGAAACGATCCCTGCCCCTGCGGCAGCGGGCTGAAGTTCAAATACTGCCATGGCCGCAAGCGCGCACGGAGGGGCAACTCATGAATCGCCCCTCCGCTTCTCATGCCGGCCGATGCCACAGCGAGGGCGCCGTACCCTGGAAGAAATCGTCCAACGGCAGGTCTACCGGCCGGCCGTGCACGACGATATCCACCAGCGCCCGCAACAACGGGAACTCCTCCGGGCCGATGACGCCGCGCTCCGTGAGCTTCGGCAGCGCCTTCCCCATCTCACGAATGATCTCCGCCGCCTCCAACGTCTCGCCCGCCATGATCTCCCGAGCCTCGGCGAAGGTGTGCCCCATGCCCAACAGCCGGCCCAACCGCACCGTCCGCCCGCCCATGCACGTCACGTACAGATCGCCCGGAGCGGGCAGTCCGTAGGCGAACGCCCGCGTGCCCCCCACGATCTGCAACATGCGATCGATCTCCGTGCACCCCTGGGCAAACGTGGCCGCGGCCAGATTGTACATGTGCGCGCCGGCCGTATCCGGCCCCCCTTCCCGCTCCAACAACCCGGCGGCCAGCCCCACGCCCAGCGTGTACGCGTTCTTCAGCGCCGCGCACACCTCCAATCCCACCAGATCGGTGGTGGTCCACACGTGATAGTAAGGGGTGCGGAAGATCCCGGCCAGCCGCTCGACGGCCTCACGATCCCGGGAGCCGAAGATCACACAGGTCTGGCGACGGCCGGCCAGCTCTCCGGCGATGCACGGCCCGCCGATGGCGGCCAGCTTCACCTGGTCCCGGATCCCATCCGGCAGCTCGCCGGCCAGCACATCCGGCAGGATCATGGGGTCCCCGTTCTCGGCCGCCTCCAGCCCCTTGGTCACGGCGATGATCAGCTGCCCCGGCCGCAGGTAGGGGCCGATGGTCCGCCCGATCCAGTGGACGCCCTGGGAGTTCACGCCGCTGACGATGACGTCCACGCCGTCCAGCGCCTGGGCGATCTCCTCGACGTAGTAAGGCTGCACGCCATCGGGAAGCGGACGCCTCAGCCGGGGGTGAAAGCGCCGCTCCTTACAGCTCTTGATGATGTCGCCGTCCAGATGGGTGCCGACCAGCCGCACGGCGTGTCCGTTATCGCTGAGGGGCCACGCGGTGGCCGTCCCCATCAGGCCCGCACCGACGATCGCCACGTTCGCCACGATGTCCTCCTCGATCAGCGCTCGTCCCAGCTCGGCACATCCTCATCCACACACCACAGGAACACGTAGCATCCCGTCCGCCCCAGGTGGCGGAACCGGCGGGTCAGGATGCGCTTGCGTTCCTCGTAGCTCAGGCCGTCCAGCGAGCGCAGGTAGTTGTAAAAGGAGCCATGTTTTGCGATCAGCTCCTGCATGATCCGGGCGTTCTCGATGGTGGCCATGATCTTCCGGCCGTTGCGCACGATCCCCGGGTCGGCCAGGAGCCGATCCAGATCCCGCTCATCATAGGCGGCCACGCGATCCACGTCAAATCCATCGAACGCCCGGCGAAAGTTGGGCCACTTGGCCCGGATCACATCCCAACTGAACCCGGCCTGGAAGATGGCCTTCGTCATCTGCTCCAGATAGCCCGCGTCGTCGGCCGGCCGCTTTCGCTCCGGGATCTCAATGCTTCGTGGCACCACACCTCACCTCCCGTTCCCGCCGAGCCTCTCTTTCGGCAAGCTGCCTCGTCGGCGGTCGTGTATCTTTTTCGGTGAAAACAGGCGAGGGTCATATCTCGAGTCTTTACACCCACCCATACGCGCTCAAAGCGGACAACAGTCCGCCCTGTGTCGCCGGACTGTTGTCCGGCGGAAGCTTGGAGTGTGCCTGAAAAATGCCGTTGCTTCTGCTGCGGGGAGGCCCAGAGGGGCTCCAGCCCTCCGGAAAAAGCCCTTCTCCCGCCTTCGACCTGCCTGACCTCGGCCTGGATCCTTCGGAAAGGGCCGAGAAAGGCAGGTACAGGCCGGAAAAGTGGGATTTCCGTGGAGGGGAGACCCCCTCCACACCTCCCCCGTAGAGCTGGTAGCTGAGGAAGACCCTCGGACACCTTGTCGGTAAATTTTCAGGCACGCCCTTAGAAAATGCTGTTGCTTCTGCTGCGGGGAGGCCTGGAGGGGCTCCAGCCCTCCGGAAAAAGCCCTTCTCCCGCCTTCGACCTGCCTGGCCTCGGCCCGGGCCCTTCGGGAAGGGCCGAGAAAGGCAGATGCAGGCCGGAAAAGTGGGTTTCCCGCAAGTTGATGCGAATGGAACCTTGTTGGATACACCCCCTCGTCGACATGAAAGGGCCCCTGCCATAGGACAGGGGCCTGGGGTCGAAGAGGACGAACAGATCAGACCATATCCAGCGCTGCGTAACCCGGTCCTTCCGAGAAGAAGCGGGCATTGATCTCAGCAAAGTGCTGCATGTCCTCCGGCAAGTCCTCGATGGCCATGATGGCCCCGGTCTCGCACTCGGCCTCGCAGGCGCCGCAATCAATGCACGACTCCGGATCGATGTAGTACGTCGGCCACTCGTCCTCCGGCATCCCGGGGACGATCCCATCCACCGGACACACCTCGGCACAAGCTCCATCGCGAATGCAGGCATCGGTGATGACATGCGGCATGATCTACACTCCTTGGGTGGGATTGGTGGTCTTCACGGCACATTCTATCGATGCCTCCCCACGTGAGCTATGATCTAGCGCACCTTCCGGAGAGTTCCCATCCCCCACCCGAGGAATCCGAGAGACCTCGCCGCGCGGCCGATCAGACCAACTCGATCGACACGGAGATCGGATCATCGCGCAAGGGCACGCTTAGGACGGCCACACCCTCGTCGAGCGGGGCCGCTCCGTCCTTGGCATAGGGATTAAAGGGCAGGACGGGCCAGGTGAACGTGCTCTCCGACGGCATGTGGAGCCGCCAGCCATGATGCGACACCCAACCGCCCGCGCGCTCAGCGCTCAGAGCCAGGCGCTCGCTACCCAGGACGAACTCCCCACCAGCGCCTGTCTGCAGCGCCTCCCCGGGGTGCAGTTTGAACAGCAACTGCCCGCGAGCACCTCCCGCAGGAGCGCCATGCAGGCGCACCTCGATGCGGTCCTGATCCACCACGCTCGCCTTCACGGAGCAGGGTCGGTCTGCGTACGTGAGCATCACAACGTCATCGGCATCCCCCGGATGCAGCGCGGCCGCGCTGGGCAGGTACACCGCATTCGATCCCTCGCCGATCACGAACGTGCTCCACTCCGGCTGCCCCTTGGAATTGCCTCCCCCCACGATGAGGCCGGTGCGCTCGTGCCAGACGCTGATGAAGTTCTGCCGATCCTGGCCCCAACGGTTGTCCACCGGCGGGGTGACGATGCCGCTCAGACAGTAGAACCATCCACGCGAGCGCCGGATGATCGCATGCCCTTCGTCGTGGATATGATACTCAGGACGATCCTGTGGGATCGGCTCCTCCGGGCCCACACGATAATGGGCATAGGCGGATGCGAGTCGGGGGCTGAGGCCGTAGTCGACGTTCACGATCCGCTTGCCACCCGGGGTCACCACGTAAGACACATGTGGCCCCGGCTGCTCCTCTCTCCGCCGCAGCATGTTCTCCACCAGAAGGCGCACATACCGCCGGCCACGAGGGAAGAGGCGGAAGGCCACTTGAGCGGTATCCGGGATCCGGTCGTGGTACTTGACCCGTCCATCGATGGTCTCAACGGCGCGGCCGTCAGGATAGGTATAGCGGATATGGAACTCCGTCGCCCGCTCCAGACAGGGGAGGACGCCCTCATCGCCGGAGAAGATGTGGTACAGGCCAATGGCGTGCACATATACGAAGTTGTACGTGGTGGTGGGGCCGTGATGCTCACGCCAATATCCCTGGGGCGTCTGCTCCTGCACCGCCCTGTAGATCACCTCCCGCCCCTGGTCCTGCCACGCAGGCCGCTCAAAGACCTGCCCGGCCCGGTAAAGCGCCATGCCATTCCAGGTGGGTATGTTGTGTACGGCGGCCTTCTCCAGCTCGCCGGCGATGCCCGTATAGGCGAGGATCAGGCCATCCTCCCAACGAGCGCGCCGCTGCGGGTCCAGGAGATTCTGCAGCAGGGCATACGTCTCCAGCCAGTGATACATGGACCAGGGCATATATGTGGGGCCCCACTTCGACCCATCCACCTTGACGAACTCCACCCGGCCGTCGGGGTATTGAAAGTCACGCCAGGCGTCCGCACCCCGAAGGACATAGCGCAAGATGCGCTCATCGCGATAATAGGGGTTCCCTATGTCATCGGTGAGATAGAGCAAGGCCAGGGGATAGACGATGTCCTGGTTGGTCACAGCCCAGCCGCCATCGGTCAAAAAGCGGCCGGTACGCTCATCAAAACGCTCCAGATTCCGCTCGACGTCCCGCGTCAGGATACGGAGGTACGCCCGCCGCACGTCCATGAGGTCGCCTCCTTTTCACATCTCACCGGGCACAAAAAACAACCCGGAGTCCCAAAGCCTCCGGGCAGGGGCCGAACCCCTCTCCGCACTACAGTGTCAGCACGTGAACCCCCCACGCCACGGCCAGGATGGCCAACTCGATCAGAGTCACGCGCAGGAATCGCCTGGCCAGCACACCCTTTGCGGCGCCGGTACGATAGTAGGACTCCATATACAGGATCCCTACCAGCCAGATCAGGCCGAAAAACACGAACAACCACTTGTCCGCAGCGCCATAGCCCCACTTGCCGAGGCGCAACATCACGTACAATCGCAGGATGGCCTCTCGGGCGCCGATGAGGTCGGCTATCCCCAGGGCGCCAGTGATCCCCCACGCCAGATAGATCGCCGCGTATCGCGCTGCCGTTCGAATCGTCGTCGCCCTCCATATCACGCTAGTCGACGCCCCGCAGGGACAGCTGATCGGCGAGGTGGCAGGAGACGAAATGATCGGGCGAGATCTCCCGCAGAGGCGGCTCCTCCACCGAGCACACCTCCTGCGCGTACCGACAGCGGGGGTGGAAGTAACAGCCGTCGGGAGGGTTGGAGGGATCAGGCACATCGCCGGTGAGGATGATCCGCTCCCCCTTCGCCATGGGGTCTGGACGACGCACGGCGGAGAGCAACGCCTCCGTATATGGATGCTTGGGGCTGAAGAACAACTCCTCCGTCTCCGCCGTCTCCACCAGCTTGCCCACATACATGACGGCCACGTGGTCGCTCACATGCTCCACCACGCTCAGGTCATGGGCGATGAAGATGTAGGACAGGTGAAGCTGCTCCTGGAGGTCCTGCAGCAAGTTGAGCGTCTGCGCCTGAATGGACACATCCAGGGCCGACACCGGCTCATCCGCCACGATCAGCCGCGGGTTGAGAGCGAGCGCCCGGGCGATCCCGATCCGCTGCCGCTGGCCGCCGCTGAAGGCGTGCGGATACCGGCGCATATACTCGGGGCGAAGGCCCACCAGGCGCAGCAACTCCGCCACCCGGTCTTCCACCTCCTTGCCTCGCGCCACATTGTTGACGATCAGGGGCTCGCCCACGATGTCAAGCAAGGTCATACGGGGGTTCAGGGAGGAATAGGGATCCTGGAAGATCATCTGCATGTTGCGGCGCAGGTAGCGAAGCTGCTCCGGATCCGCCTGCACCACATCCACCGGGCCCAACCGCTCATCATGAAAGATGATCTCCCCGCTCGTCGGCTGGACCGCCCGCAAAATGCACCGCCCCGTCGTCGTCTTCCCACACCCGCTCTCCCCTACCAGGCCCAGGGTCTGGCCCTCCGGCACCATGAACGTCACCCCGTCCACGGCCTTCACGTAACCGACGACGCGGCGCAGAAAGCCGCGCACGATCGGGAAATGCTTCTTCAGATTCCGAACCTCCAGGATGGGCCTGTGGTTTCTCTCCCCAGACTCAGCCATTCCCCCTCCTAATACAGGAAACACTTCACCAGATGCCCATCCCCCACGTCCACCATCGGAGGGTCCTCCACGTCGCAGACGCCGGGCATGAAACGGCGGCATCGGGTGTGAAAGGCGCATCCGGCCGGGATGTTGTACGGGTCCGGCACCATCCCCTCGATCGTATCCAGCCGGGTCCTCCGCTTGCGTCCCAGCTTGGGAATGGAGCGCAGGAGAGCCTGCGTATAAGGATGCTTCGGATCGTAGAAGAGCGAGTAGACATCCGCCCGCTCCATGAGCTTGCCCAGGTACATCACGATGACCTCTTGCGCCATCTCCGCGATCACCCCCAGGTCATGGGTGATGTACAGGATGGCCATGCCCATCTCCCGCTGCAGCGTCTGCATCAGGTCCAGGATCTGGGCCTCGGTCGTCACATCCAGAGCCGTGGTGGGCTCGTCGGCGATGAGCAGGCTGGGCTGACAGACGAGCGCCCGGGCGATCATGGCCCGCTGGCGCATGCCCCCCGAAAGCTCCCACGAATACCGCCTCAGGACGTCCTCCGCTCGCGGCAGCCCACAGCGGGATAACATGTCAATGGCGATCTCTTTTGCCTGTTCTTTCGTCACGTCCCGATGAAGGAGGATGCTCTCCATGATCTGATTGCCGATGGTATGCACGGGTGAGAAGGAGGTCATCGGCTCCTGGAAGATCAAAGCGATCTCAGCGCCTCGAATGGAGCGGATCTTCCTGCCACGCGGGTCAAGCTGGGTCAGATCCACCACCACATCCACCTCGCTACCGCCATTGCGCCTCACGCGCCGGTGGAACAGGATCTGCCCCTCGACGATGCGGCCGGGAGGTGGCACGATGCGCAGGATCGACTGGCCGGTCACGCTCTTGCCGCAGCCGCTCTCCCCGACGACCCCCAGGGTCTGACCATGCTGGATGTCGAAGGTCACCCCATCCACGGCGCGTACCGTCCCCTCATCGAGGAAGAAATAGGTCTTGAGGTCCTTCACCTCCAACAGGAGGTCCTTGCCGCCATCAGCCATCTTCTCTACCTCGCGTACGGATCAGCGGCATCACGGAGGCCATCCCCCATGAAGTTGAAGGCGAGAATGGCGACCACCACGAAGAGGGCCGGGATGAGAAGCCACGGCGCCAGGGCCACGGTCTGCAGATTCTGCGCTTCCTGCAACAGAACCCCCCAGCTGATCGTCGGCGGCCGCAAGCCCAGGCCGAGAAAGGAGAGGCTGGTCTCGCCCAGGATCATGCCCGGGATGGCGAGCGTGAGCGAAGCGATGATGTAGCTCAGGAAGGAGGGCAGCATGTGCCGCACGATGATGCGAAATTCGCTGGCGTTCACGATCCTCGCCGCCGTGATGAAGTCCTCCTCCCGTACGGCCAGGAAGCGCCCGCGCACCACGCGGGCCAGTCCCGTCCAACCGATGAGCGAAAGGAGCACGACGATCGCGAAGTAGCGCTGCACGGACGACCACTCGCGGGGTAGGGAGGCGCTCAACGCCATCCACAGCGGGATGGTGGGGATCGACCGCAGGAATTCGATCACCCGCTGAATGATGATGTCCGGCATCCCTCCCCAATAGCCCGAGATCCCCCCCATCAGGATGCCGATGATGAAGCTGAGGAACACGCCGATCAGGCCGATGGAGAGGGAGATGCGCGCCCCGTAGAGGATCCTGGAAAACATGTCCCGCCCCAGCCGATCCGTGCCCAACAGGTGGATCCGCATGTCCTTCACATCCGGCCCCAGGCCGAACAGATGCACGTCGGTCTCAAAGAGTCCCCACATCTTGTACGGGTCACCGCGCACGAAGAAGTAGATCGGGTATATCCGCTCCGGATCGCTCTCGTAACGGATCACGTACGTCTCGGGATCCCGAGTGCGCTCAAGCCCGTACACGAACGGACGTAGGCGGAATTTGCCCTCATGGACGAAGTGGATTCGCTGAGGGGGCACGAACGTGAACCGCCTCGCGTAATCGTTCGGATCATACGGGGAGAGAAACTCGCAAAAGATGGCGAGGAGGTAGAAGATCAGGATCACGACCGTGCCCACGTTGGCCAGCTTATGCTTGCGGAAACGCCACCACATAAGCTGCCACTGGGAGGCGACGAATATCCTCTCCTCTTCCTCCACCCGTGGTCCGACCGGGGAGATCGGCTCTTTTTTCAATACCTCGCTGACTGCAGGTGGCATCTTCGTCGACAGCTCCTTATCTGGACTCGACATGCTCGAAACGAATGCGCGGATCGACGATCACCAACAGGATGTCGGAGATCAAAGTGCCGATGACGGTCAACACGCTCAGGAGCATCACGAAAGATCCAGCCAGGTACATATCCTGCGACAGCAGCGCCTTCAACAGGAGCGGGCCGGTGGTGGGGAGGCTTAACACGATGGCGACGATGGTGGTGCCGGAGATGAGGCCGGGCAGCATCCAGCCGATGGTGCTGATGAACGGGTTCAGGGCCAGGCGCACCGGATACTTCAGGAGGAGTCGGGTCTCGGAGAGCCCGTTGGCCCGGGCCGTGATGACGTAGGGCTGCCGCAGCTCGTCGAGGAGGTTGGCGCGCATGGTGCGGATCATGCCAGCCGTGCCGCTGGTGCCGATGATGATCATCGGCACCCAGATGTGCTTCAGGGTATCCGCGATCTTGGCCCAGGTCCACGGCTGGCCGATGAATTCGGGGCTGTACAGCCCCCCGACGTTGACACCGAAAGAGCTCCACACCCACCACAGGATCACCAGGGCCAGGAGGAAGTCGGGAATACCAATGCCCAAGAAGCCGATAAAGGTGAAGATATAGTCACTGAGGGAATACTGATGAGTTGCCGAATAAATGCCGATGGGCATGGCCACAGCCCAGATGAAAAGCGTGCTGGACAGCGAGATCAGAGCGGTCAGCCCGACACGATCCAGGACCAGCTCCCGCACCGGCCGGTTCCATTCGAAGGAGACACCGAAGTCCCCGCGCACGAAACGGCTGATCCACTTCCAGTAACGCACGTAGATGGGCTGCCCAAGGCCATACTTCTGTCGCAAGGCCGCCAACTCCGCCTCGTTCAACTGCTCTCCCTGCTCCTCTAGCTGGGCCACATAGCTGCTGAGATAGTCGCCCGGTGGTAACTCGATAATGGCATACGAGACGATGGAGATCAGGATGAGCGTAGGGATCACATAGATAATGCGACGCACGATGAATTCCAACATACCGCTTTCCTCCTGGTGAGGCCTCGTGGATCGCCCACCCGACTATGTGGGAAAGTGGAGGGCACAATGAACCCCAACGGGATGCGCCCCCCACTTTCATCGAAGGGGGAGAACGGAAGCCCCCAGGCGCATACGGCCATCGCCCCAGGGCGGACTCAGGCCTGTCGGATGAAGTACTGCTCCGCCCACGCATCCGAGTCATGCAGCACGCAGTAGTTCACCTCGGGCACGTTGCGGAAGTTGTTCTTCACGATGCGGATATTCGGACCGGGGCCAAGGGTCAGGACCTCCCACACGTTCTTGAGGTCCAGGCGCTCGATCTCGGACAGCAGCTCCACCTGCTTCGCCGTATCCACGGTGACCTTCGCCTGATCGAACAGTTCCTGAGCGCGCCGGGCATCCCCCGTGGGCTCCACGCCCTGGGTCCCGCCGCTCTGGTACCACAGCCCCCACGCCGGCGCCCAGTACGTGCTGTGGGCCACCGGAGCATAGGATCGCAGGTACACGAAGCGGGCCAGGCCGCCGATGCTGTCCTTCACGTAGGCGCAGAAGGCATACTCGTGGGAGAAGATGCGCGGCCACCACAGATCGTAGCTGATCTCCTCCAGGGAGGTTCTGATCCCGATGGCCTCCCAGTAGCTGGCGACGAGCTCCGCCGCGTCCATGAGGGTCTTGTTGGAGAACACGTCGACCTTGGCGACCAGCTGCTCCCCATCCGGGCGCAGGCGATAGCCATCCGAGCCCATCTCCAGCCCCATCTCGTCCAGGAGCGCCTTGGCCTGCTCGGGGTCATAGGTCAGGTGGGCGAAGAGTTCGGACTCGTCCCGGATGTTGGGGAAGGCGGCCTGCACGGGAGCCCGCTCGCCGAGGTAGATCAGGTCATTCACCTCATCCCGGTCGATGGCCAGGTTGAGCGCCTTGCGGAAGCGGATGTCCTGAATGATCGACAGCATCACATCATCCCCGACCAGGGTCTGGTTGGGGAAGATGGTGAAGGCCATGGGATGCTCCGCCAGCGCCTTGATGACCCGATAGTCGCCCTTCTCACGGTTCTCCATGAAGAGCGGCAGATCGCTGAACGACAGATTACGCCACTGCGCGCTCAACTCGCCCGCGATCACCTTGAGGGTGATCATCTGCTTGTCCTCCACGGCCTGCAGGCGGACGCGATCGATGTAGGGTAGCTGGTTGCCCTCCGGGTCGATCTTGAAGAAGTAGGGGTTGCGCTCGAAGATCCAGGGCGGCCCCAACTCCTTCAGCTGCCACGCCCGCAGCACGGGCAGATCCGGGTTGGTGGTGGGGCTCATCTTGTCCCAGAACAACTGGTCCCACGTCTCAAACCCGGCGTCCTTGACCATCTGATCCAGCTTGCCCTGATCCGCATACTTGGCGTGGAACTGCTTCAGGTAATGCGCCGGATACTCCAGGCCGCCGCGGCCGCCCCACACATAGGCCATATAGAGCAACAGCAGGCCGTGAGGCTTGGCGAACTTGTACTTGACGGTATAGTCATCGATCTTCTCCACCACGCCCAGCTCATCGCCGGACTGCATCCAGGAAGGCTTGGCTGGGGAGAGATCATCGTTCAGGACCACATCCTCATACCAGAAGAGGATATCGTCTGCGGTGAAGGGTTCGCCGTCAGACCACCGATGGCCCTCACGGAGATAGAAGGTGAACTCCGTGCCATCCTCGGAGACCTCCACCTTCTTCGCCACATTGGGTCGATAGGTCTGACAGGCCTCGTCGAACGTGATCCACAGCTCGTTGTCATAGCTCATGGCGCCGTTGACGTCCGCCTGGCCGGTCACCGCCTGATCCCAGATGCCGCCATACTGGCCGATCTCCTCGATGACCTGGACGACGACCGGATCATTGGGCAGGCGCTCATCCACCGATGGCAACTGGCCCGCCTTCACCAGCTCGGCCAGCATCGGCGCCTCGTTGTATTGCGTCGTGGGCATGGCCGGGGCAGCCGGGGCAGCCGGCGCCTCAGGGGTCGGTGTGGGAGTAGGTTCCGGAGCCGGGGTTGAGGGGGCACACGCCGCCGATACCATTCCCGCCGTCACCACCGCGGACAGGCGAAGGAACTCCCTACGGCTAAGCTCTCGCTTCGGCATAATTCACCTCCTGACCTCCTGACAACCGGGAGAGCGATGCCCTCCTCGGATCGGACAGCCGCTAGGGTCACACCTTATCCCATCACCTCCTCTCGCCAGCGCCATGATGCAATCCCCGGCTCGAGGTGCTCCACATCCCCACCATCTCCCGCGGGCGGGATGCCCCAGGGATACAGCGCAGCACGGAATTGCGGACACGAAACAGGGGGAGAGCTCTCTGGCCGTCCCTTCCCCGGCACAAGAACGGGGAGGAAAGACCCTGGAACAGGATCGCTTGTCTAATCTGGCTATGGGGTTTCCGATGCAACGACGCGTACAGCCGCCTGAACCGACAGACAGAAGGATATGCCTCTGTTGCGCAAGGGAGTCACCGATGCCGACGAACCCTGCTCGCCCGGAGTGACATCGGCGAGAGCTCTCTTCGTCTTACGGCGTGGAGTGTATGGCTTTAGCGGCTGATCGAGGA
Source organism: Chloroflexota bacterium (assembly GCA_013152435.1). NCBI lineage: Bacteria > Bacillati > Chloroflexota > Chloroflexota bacterium. The sequence continues at coordinate 23,173 of JAADGJ010000064.1, forward strand.
GGGCATCCGTTTGTCGGATGCCGTGGTGGTGTCAGGAAGTGTATCCCCCTCAAAACGAAGAGAACGCCTAAAGCTGAGCGACAAAAAAGGCGAGCTCGTATCCAATATAGCATAGAGGTTGTGGAAAGTCAACAGCCGATAGGTTTTCAGCTCATTCTCCGCCCACGAAGGGATGGCGAGTAGCGCTGCATGGGAACGTGAGACGTGGAAGAGGGCGCAACGGCCGTCATGGGTGTACCCCACGGGAGGCTTGGAGGGGCAAGTAGGGCAATGCGTGAATCGCCCTACCCGCAGGGGCAGGCAATCCTCGTCCTCCTGGCCCCGGCCTGAATCTTCGTGGGTCTGGGCGCGGCAGGCCGCCCCCCACGGTCAGGATCGAAGATAAGCCGCCTCCACCTTCCGGAAGATGGCGATGGCGTCGGCGATCTCCCGGTCCCCCCAATTCTCATGGCAGGAGAGGTTGAAGTGGGCCTCCATGGCCGCCTCCGCATTGGGACAGGGGAACTGTCGATCGGGGTCCCCGTGATACAGAGGGCTCGACCAGGGGAGACGGCTGCGGCCGAACACGCGGCGATGGACGAACCAGTCCATCGTGTGGGGAAGGGCGGCCCGATAATGCGGGACGACGGGGAGCCCCTCAGCCTGGAGGGCCTGACAGAACGTCTCCTTATCGCAGGTCGCCCGGTCGGCATGGAAGCGCATCCGCAGGAACCAGTAGCTCGGCTCAGCGCCCTCGATGGGCGAGGGGACGGAGACGGTCTGCAGATCCCGGAGGCCGTCTATCAGCCTCGCCACAACGGCGCGCCGCCGCTCGACGATCCCGGGCAACTTCCTTAATTGCACCCGCCCGATGGCCGCGGCCAATTCATTGAGGTTGAAATTCAGTGAGGCGACGCAATTGGTCGCGCCGGGGGGAAGGCCAAAGGGCTTCCCTCGATCTGATGCCCGCCGCACCGCATCATACAAATCCTCGCTCCGGGTATAGACGAGCCCTCCCTGGCCGCCAGAGCAGTGATGTTTGCCAAACATGGTGGAGAACACCGCGATGTCCCCAAAGGTGCCCACCGGGCGGCCGTGAAGCATGGCACCGTGCGCCTGGGCGCAATCCTCGATCACGGGGATGCCGCGCTCCCGGGCGACGGCCACGATCCCCTCGATATCCGTCGGCTCGCCGCCGATATGCGCGACCACGATGGCGCTGGTGAGCGGGGAGATGAGGGCCCGCACCTGATCGGGGCCGGTATTGTAGGAGCCGGGAGCCGAATCGGCGACGATCGGGATACAGTTCAAGAGCGGGATGGGCATCATCCCGCCCGGATCGGTCACGGCGCCCACGATCACCTCGGTAAACGGCTCCACCTCCAGGGCCTTCAAAGCGACATAGATCCCTGCGGTGCCTGAGCTGACCGCATCCACATAGCCACCGCCCATGAACTCGGCGAACTCCTCGCAATAAGCGGTCTCCTCCGGGCCACCATAGCCGAAGGCCTGGCCGCTGGCGATCGCCTCGTCGAACAGGGCGTCCACGGCGGCCTTCTCTTCCGGGCCGATCAGCCGGCGCGGCGGCCAGGGATCGGTACGTACCTTCTCCCCGCCGTGAATGGCCAGTTGAGCCCTTCGATCCCGTCCCGCCATCGCTCTCCTCCTCCCCCCCGCTCCCGGGGCAGGCGCGCCCCGAGAGCCATGCCAGGCGCTCCGGGCCCGTCACCCGGAGCCTGTCTCCCGCAGGAAGCCGGGATAAGGCTGGGCTAGCGTGCGTGCGAGAGATCGCAAATTCATCCACCACTGCTGCTTGGGGCGCTGATACTCCATGTCCACCAGACGGGGGATATCCTCCAGGCTGGTGAACCGGATCTCCCCGCCCATCAGCCCGATGCAGACCGCCCCCGGCTCGGTCCGCATCGCCTCCTCGTGCAGGAACTCCATACAGTGCACCGCCAGCCGGGTGGCCAGGATCCGATCGAAAGGCGTCGGATCCCCACCTTGCTGCAGATGCCCCAACACGGCCTGGCGCACCTCGAACAGATCGCCGCCCTCCTCCTCGAACAGCGCCCGGATGAAATCGGTCGTATACAACGGGTTGGCCCGCTCGTTGCGGATCATCAACCCCAACCGCTTCCCCTCCCGGAACCCGGAGACCAGCAACTCCAAGTCCTTCTCCAAATCACGGAGCGTGATCCCCTCCTCATGCAGATAGACCCGCTCCGCTCCGGTGGCCAGGGCGCTCATCAAAGCCAGATACCCACAGTAACGCCCCATGACCTCTACCACGAAGCAGCGCCGCGACGCCACCGCCGATTGCTTGATCTTGTCCACGGCGTCCATGATGTTGTTCAGGGCGGTGTCCGCCCCCACGCTGAGCTCGGAGCCGGGCAGATTGTTGTTGATGCTGGCCGGGAGACACACGATCGGGATGTTGAAGGAGGGAAAGTTTCCTCGCTCCTGGTACAATCGCAGGGCGGCCATATACCCGGCCCAGCCACCGATCACCAACAGGCCATCGATGGCCAGGTCCTCGATGTTGCGAGCGATGGCGTACAGGTCCCTTCCGCTCGGGATCATGCGGCTGGTCCCCAATTCGGATCCCCCGCGACGCACCCAGCCGCTGACGCTCATCCACTCCATCTCCCCGACGGTGCCCTCCACCAGGCCACGGAACCCGTTGTAGACGCCCAGCACGGTGTGCCCCCGATCCAGTCCGAGGCGCACCGCAGCACGCACGGCGGTGTTCATCCCGGCCGCCGGCGCCCCGGCCGTCAGCACCGCCAATTGCAATCGCCGCTGGTCCGGGGGCGGCGGATGCGGCACGGCCCGCAGGAGCGTGCGCAGGGTGCGGAATGCATCCTGGAACCCTCGGCCCCGCAGCGCCATCGCTGTATCGTAATCGCCCGACTTGAGCGCCTCGTTGACCGCGTGCGTCTTCGCCACGCACTCCATGAGCGGCTCCCGCACGACTCGGTTCCCACGCAAACCCACCAGATAGGCCGGGCTATCCGGGGTGGCCGCTAGGATCTCCTCCACGGCAGCCGCCCCCAACAGCGTGCTCAGGTTACGATCGAAGGCGCTGGGCGACCCGCCCCGCTGCACATGTCCCAGGATCGTCACCCGGACCTCCTCCCCCATGCGCTCCTCCAGCGCCTGCCGCACGTACTCGGACGTGATCGGGTTGCCGTGACGATCCTGCGCACCCTCCGCCACAATGACGATGCTGTCGCGCCGGCCGGCCTCCCGCCCGGCTCGCAGCACCTCACACATCCGGTCCTCCCAGTTCTCCAGGTCCGGCGGGCTCTCGGGGATCAAGACCCAGTCGGCGCCGGTGGCCAGCGCCCCCATGAGCGCCAGGTAGCCACAGCGCCGCCCCATGACCTCGATCACGAAGGTGCGCTGATGGCTGGCCGCCGTGCTCCCGATCGCGTCCACCGCCTCCGTGATCCGGTGCAGAGCGGTATCGGCGCCGATGGTCATATCCGTCCCAAACATGTCATTGTCAATGGAGCCCACCAGCCCAACGATGGCCAGATAGGGATGATGTTTCGCCATCTCTGCGCTGATCCGCCCTTCCTGGACCAGCTCCGCCACCAGCTCCGGCCACTCCTCCCGCAGGATATTGGCCCCCGTCAGGCTGCCATCGCCGCCGATAACGATCAGATGGTCGATGCCGCACTCCAGCAGGTTGTACACCGCCTGCCGCCGCCCCTCCCGCGTGCGAAAGGCGGCGCATCGGGCCGTGCCGATGATGGTGCCCCCTCGCTGAAGGATCCCCCCCACCGAGTTCCAATCCATGCGACGGATGCGATCGCCGCCATCCACCATGCCCTGGTATCCCTCGTAAATCGCATAGACCTCCATGCCCCGATCCAGGGCGACGCGCACGACCGCGCGCACGGCCGCGTTCATGCCGGGCGCATCCCCGCCGCTTGTCAGCACTCCGAGACGTTTGACCATGACGTTATCCCCCTCCCGCTATCTCAGAGCGTGTCTGAGCAATCCTGTTGCTCCTGCCATGGGAAGGCCCGAGGAGCTTCGCCCCTCTGGACGAAACCCTCCTTCCGCCTCTGCCCTGCCCATCTCGATCCCAGTCTCTGCGAAAAGGGCCGAGAGAGGCAAGTGCGAGCTGGAAAAGTAAGATTCCTGTGGAGGGGAAATCCCCTCCATACCTCCCCCTGTGGAGCGTGTCGCTGAGAGAGGCCCCAAGACACCCGACCAGTGAATCTTCGGGCACGCTCTCAGCTTCGCCTTTCCCTCCGCCAGATTATAGCACGACTCCCTTCCTCTGACTACGAGCGCCCTCTAGCGGCCCCCATCCCCACTTCCCCCGAGCCCGGGAGAAGGCCGCTCAGTAGAAGAGAGGGGAAAACTCAGCCCAATCTATCTCCTCAGGATCACGGGCAGAAAGGTCTGGCTCGGGCTCGCCGCCACCACCGTCACCTTCGCAGCCGCCGTCCCGATGACGTCGCTCCCCTGAGTGAGGACGGCCCGATTCCACAGGGTGGTATCGGAGGAGGCGGTGACCGTGACGGCATAGGTCAGAACGATCCGCTCCCCCAGAGCCGGCCGGCCACTCCAGGTCAGACGATGCGGCGTGTAGGTCAACCCGGAGCTGGACGAGAAGGGACGGCTCACACCCTCCGGAAGCTCATCAACTAACGAGAGAGAACGGCCATTGCCCTCCACGGTCAGCGTGTAAGTGAGCGCCTCTCCCGGTGCCGCCACAGACGACGAGACGCTTTTCCTCAATCCGCCCACACGATCCCCCCAGCGCACCCGCAACGTGGGCCTCCCCTCCGCGTTCCAGTCCCCGGCGTCCGAGGACACGAAATACTTCCCGCTGTGATAGGCGGCGTCGGCCTCATAGAGGGCCAGGCGCAACGGGGCACCCGCCGCGTACGCCAGCGCCACCGCCCGGCTCACATCCCAGGTAAAGGGCGTGCCAGGCCACCCGGAAAATGCAACGGGATCCACCCAGGTGGCGGAGACGTTCTCCAACGCCAGAGGGGCATTATTCCAGGTCAGCGTGGACTCGTCCCAGTCGTCGGCCACCCGGAGCACCTGGATGAGGGAAGGCTGAGGCTGCGCCGACTCCCCAGCATGCCCGAACTTGTGCAGCGTGAGGGTAGCCGAGATGATGACCTTGCCGGACGGGATGGCATCCAACGGGAAGGTGACGTAGTATTTGGAAAAACAGGGCCAATCGGCCACGTCGGCCTGGTTCTGGATGTTGAAGTAGTCCAGGCCAGCGTAGTTGGCATCCCCCCACTGGGTCCAATAATTCAGCCCCTGTCCGCAGGTCGTCCCTCCGCCCACGGCCCCGTCCACCACCGTCGCGCCGTTCAACTTGTGGCGGATGGTGACGACATCCCTGGCGATGGCAGGCGGTGGGGTATATCCCGGCAAGCCGAAGACCAACTGCCCCCAGGTGCTCGGCCGCATGCCATCGGCCCCCTCGGGCCAGGTCTGATCGGCTATCGGCGTACCCTCACGATCGTCCCGATCGTGCAGCACGACCGCCATCCTCCAGATCGTCCCTTTAGACGGAGGGCCGGAGAGCCCCAGGCTGGAGAACGGGATGCGGAAGGCCATGGCCCATCCTCGATCGTCGGTATCATCATTGGGAGCGTTCCCCCGCCAGCCGGAATCAGCGGTGAAGGGGATGGCAGCGCTCACCCAGCCGGAGCCATTCCCCCGGTAGGCGGCCTGGAAGCCATCGCGCGGCTCCCACCAGTTGAGCTGGGCGTCGAAGCGATAGGCGTTGGCGCCGGGGGCGTCCCCCGCACTGCCGCCCACGTTCAGATAGAGGGTGACCGCATCCCAGTCGGTCAGATCATCCGGGGAGGGGGAGGGATCGTACCACAGCCGCCGATCGAAGGCGGCCAGGCGAAGGTAGAGATGATCGCCGTTGTAGCCCACCCGGACGTCCGCATAGTTCTCCATATAGTTGACCCGCCCGAACCAGAAGATGGCCGTCTCCGAGAAGCGCACATTCCCTTCGAAATAAGGGGCATTGACGCGACGAGGAACGGAGGCGGAAGCCTCCGCAAGGGGATGCGCACCGAGAAGATAGGACACGACCAGAGAGATGACCATCAACCATCGAGCTGTCATCACCGTACTCCTGTTGCAGGATAGATGCGATCGAATACGCTCACAAGCGAGAAGGGCGCAGGATGAGCGGCAGATAGATGTCAAGATACGGCCGAGGGTGAGCGCGGTACTCATCGGCGCCCACGTCGGGGGCCGGGCCGAGGGGGCGAGCATCGCCGTCGAAATCATCCCGTACTGCCGCCAGCGCGGCCGCCCGATCGATCGCAGAGGTGGCTGTGGGAAGCAGATGCAGATCGCCCGAGGAGGCGTCCACGAACCAGTCGCTCCGGGCGTTCGTCACGTTTCCCGTCAGGATTCCCCGGGCGCCATCCCGATCTCGCCAGATCTCCATGTTAGTCAGGTTATAGGCAAACGTCCCCTGACTCTCCGGGTAGCGAGCCTCCATCCCCCAGGTCAGGCCGGAAGCAGGATTGAGGAGCAACGCCGTATTGTGGGCCACCAGCCAACCCTGAGCCCGGGTCATCTCAACGGCGACATCGTGCCGCAGGCTGCTATAGATGAAGTTATTGCGCACGACCCCGCCGGTATGGTTTACGCCGCCCTGGCTCGGATTGCCGAAGGCGATCCCCCGGTAACAGTCCACGAGCAGGTTGCGCTCCACGACCGTATCCGAGGAGCCGCTCCAGAACAGGATCGTGGGGCCGGTATACCCCGCAGGCCCCCGAATGCGATACCACTCGTTATCTCGAATCACCCAGCGATGAGCGCGATGGGCGCTGATGCCGTTGGTATAATCATCGGGCGCATGGGTCGTGTATTCCAGACGGGAGCACGCCAACACCCCGTCCTCGCTCCCGTTGCTCCCGTCGGTAGGCGGGTTGACCTTGACCAACTGATCCCCGATATCCTGGATATGCAGGTTATAGAGCAGGGGACGATCGCGTCCCTGAATGGACACGCCGTGATCGCGGGCGTTGCGGATGGTGAGATCGGCGATCGTCACGTCATCCGCCTCGACGAGGATGCCGAAATGGCCGCTCTCCATGCCCCCGAAGTCCAGGATCACGTCGTCCCGATCCCCGGTGGCGCCACGAATCGTCACGCCATCGTGGACCACGTACAGGAAGTCCTGCATGGGATACACGCCGGCGGCGACCAGGATCGTGGTGCCGGACGCCGCCTGATAGGCCTGGCTGCGCAGCTCGGCCTCCGTGGAGACGGTGATGACCTTCCCGGTGGGTGGAGGCAGCGGCGGGCAGAAGCCGCCTGCCGAGACCTGGGGCATGAACGGGGACAAGCTCAGGATCCAGGAGAGGGCCAACGCCAGGGACAACACCCGAGCACTCATGGAACTCCCCCCTTCAAACCATCGGCTGTGGGCCCGCACGACCGCCGGCGAGCAGATCGAGCGGCCGTCGGCGACGGGCACGCCCTTATCCTCGAGGCTCCGGCTCCCGCAGCATCGACCCCATCAGGCTGCCCCATAACGCCACCCCCGCGATGAACCAGAAGACCAAGCGGTAGGCGGCCGCCGACGCCAGGCCACGGTTCAACGCCTCCTGAAGGAGGACGCTGCCCAGGGCCGTCCCCAACACCATGCCGCCGAAACGGATCATGCTATAGAGCCCGGCGGCCACCCCGAGCTGCGCCGAGGGGACATCCCCCATGGCCGCGCGATGCAGCGGCGCCAACGCCAGTCCGGCCCCCAGCCCATGCACCACCAGCCCCGGCACGACGGCCGCCAGGGAGGCGTCGCCCGGCAGCAATCCCAGATAGACCATCACCCCCGCCTGCGCGGACAGGCCGTACACGACCGGGCGACGGCTTCCCCACCGATCCGCCAGCTGTCCCCCCAGCCGCATGGTGACCAACAATGCGCCGGCGTGGATCATCAACATGAACCCGGTAGACACGCCCCGGAGCCCCTGCACATCGGCCAGGTAAAGCGGCATGAGGAAGATGATCCCGCTCATCGTGAACATGCGCACGCCGGAGCAGAACGACGCCAGGATAAACGTGCGATGGGAAAAGAGATCCAGCGTCACGAACGGATCAGCCAGCCGCTTCTCCCATAGGATAAACGCCCCCAGCGACAGCAAAGTCACCACCAACAGCCGCCAATCACGCAACGGCTCCCGGCCGGTGATGGGCTTGCTGGAGATGTAAAAGAGCAGCATCGCCACGATCATGCTGAGCAGCGCGACGCCTCCCCAATCAAAGGTGTGCAGGAAACGCGGCCGCGCACGCCCCCGCGTGACCGGCACCCACCTCCGCACGGCCAACGGGGCGAAGAGCCCGACGAGCAACACGGGGAGAAAGATCGTCTGCCAGCTCAGATGATCGACGATCAACCCGCCCAGGAGGGGACCGATCATCCCCGTAGCCGGCCCGATGGAGTTCCATGTCCCCAGCGCCCTTCCTCGCTCATCAGCCGGGAATATCTCCGAGATGATGGCCATCGAGAGGGGCACAATGCCGGCGGCTCCCACCCCCTGGATGGCACGTCCCACCATCAAAAGGCCCATCCTATCCGCCAGAGCGCAGACGACCGTCCCTGACAGGAAGATCAGGATCCCGATCAGATACAATCGCCGCTTGCCCAGGCCATCACCCAGCCGCCCGTACAGCGGCATCAACGTCACATACGGCAGGGTGTAGATGATGATCACCCACGCCACCAGGTCGATCGGGGCATTCAGGGCCGTGCGGATCGTCGGGAGGGCGACGCCGATCATCGATTGGTTGGCCAGCACCATGAGGCTGGACATCATCAGCGCCGGGAGGACCATCCACGTCCCCCGGGCGATGGCGCCGACGCCACCCGTCGATCCCCCGGACGAGAGGGAGCCCTGCGACCAGCGGGACGAGGAAGCACATCGGGCAGGTGACGAAGGTTTCACGGATGACGACTCCTCACCGAAGGATGGGATGGCGACACAGCCACACACAGCGAATTCAAACTTCCCCCATCATACACGCCCTGGAGCAAAGCGCAAGAGCCCGTTGAAGGGGGTGGCAGGGCTTTTTCAAAGTCAGTGATGGAAATCGGGGTGGTAGGAACACCCCGCGTGTCGCCCGACGCAAGACATTCCCCTGATCATCGGCCGAGGGAAAACGGCCCTCATCCCCCAAACCCCCTTCTCCCGAGCCCCCCTCCCAGCGAAGCGAATTGGGGAGGGGGGACGACAGGGGGGTGGGGTACGTCTGGCCACGTCGTGTGCTGGGGGAAGCCGAGAAGATGCGTATACAGACACAACACCTTGCCTCGTCCCTGCAGGCGCCATGTATGCCAATATGGACGTTGGACTTTGAAAAGGCCCTACTACCCTCTGTGAAATCGATTGACACCCCCATCCAACGCGGTTACAATAACGCTCGTCTACTTGCTGCGGAGCAAGACCCCTACTGGCATGAGGTGGTTCATGGGACTTACCATCGATGAGCAAATGGAGATCTTGATGCGCGGCGTCGATTATGGCGACCCGCAGATCAAGGAGCGCATGGAGGAGGAGCTACGCGAGCGGCTGATCGAGTCACAGAAGACCGGACGTCCGCTGCGCGTTTACCTGGGAGTGGACCCCACAGCCCCGGATCTGCATCTGGGGCACACCGTTCCGATGCGGAAGCTGCGGCAGTTTCAGGACCTGGGGCATGAGTGTATCTTCCTGATCGGCAACTTCACCAGCCTGATCGGTGATCCCAGCGACAAGGACAGCGCTCGCCGTCAGATGACGCCTGAGGAGGTGGAGGCGAACGCCCGCACGTATACGGAGCAGGCGTTCCGCATCCTGGACCCGGAACGGACCATCATCCGATACAACGCGGAGTGGCTGGCGTCGTTGACCTTCGCCGATATCATCAAGCTGGCGTCCAACTTCACGGTGCAGCAGTTCCTGGCCCGGGAGAACTTCGCCAAGCGCATGGAGCGGGGGGATCCCATCTGGCTGCACGAGTTCATGTACGGCCTGATGCAGGGGTATGACGCGGTCGCGCTGAAGACCGATGTCCAGATCGGAGGCGTGGATCAGCTGTTCAACCTGCTGGCCGGCCGCAAGCTCCAGGAGTACTTCGGGCAGCGCCCCCAGGTGATCATCACGTTGCCCATTCTGGTGGGCACCGATGGCACGCTCCGCATGTCCAAGACCACGGGCAACGCCATCGGCATCAACGAGCCGCCCGAGGAGATGTACGGCAAGATCATGAGCATTCCGGATTCGGCGATGCTCAACTACTTCAATCTGCTCACCCGCTACCCGCCATCGCGCATCCGCGAGATCGAGGAGGGGTTGCGCAGCGGGAAGTTGCACCCTCGCGATGTGAAGATGGAACTGGCCCGGGAGATCGTGAGCATCTACCACGGCGATGAGGCCGTTGGCCCGGCCGAGGAGCACTTCAAGCGGGTGTTCCAGCAGCGCAAGTTGCCGGAGGACATGCCCGAGTATCGATTGGCTCAGCCCCAAAGCGTGCTGGACGTGCTGGTCGGGGCCGGGTTGGTGTCCTCGCGCAGCGAAGGTCGCCGTCTGATCCGACAGGGGGGCGTTCGCCTGGATGGGCAGGTAGTCCAGCAGATCGACATGCCCATCACCCCGAACGGGGAGCGAGTGCTCCAGGTCGGCCGTCGCCGGTTCGTGCGTATCGTCAGCTCCTGATCTCGGCATGCGCCGCGCGCCGGTCCTCGTCGTGATCTGGACTCGTGCGGCGGGGACGTGCCTGGGGGGGCGATGCGTCGGGCGGCTCAAATTGGGAGGGGGAGGGCTATGACCGCGACCGAGGCTCAGGTTCAACCAAGACGACGAAAGCGCTGGCCGTGGGTGGCCGGGGCCGGCTTCGTCCTCATCCTGTTGTGTGGCCTGTGCGTGATGGTCGGCCTTGTCCTGGCGGCGACGGGCCAGACGGTGACGTTGGGGCCCGCCGTTGCCCTGATCCGTGTCGAGGGGGTTATCGCCAGCGGTCCCGCCCCCAACGCGTGGGCGCAGGGGGCGTACAGCGAGCGCGTGATCCAGCAGTTGAAGGAGGCCGACCAGGACGATAACGTGAAGGCGATCGTGTTGTATATCAACAGCCCGGGCGGCAGCGTGGTGGGCTCCGATGAGATCTATAGGGCGCTGCGCCGGGTGCACAAGCCGGTTGTGGCCTCCATGAGCGAGATGGCGGCATCCGGCGGGTACTACATCGCCTGCGGGGCGGATTACATCTACGCGAATCCCAACACGTTCACCGGGAGCATCGGCGTTATCGCGACCATCCCGAACGCGGCCGATCTGTTCGAGAAGCTGGGGATTGAGGCGGTGATCCTTCGTAGCGGGCCGCGCAAGGCGGAGGGGAACATCTTCGAGAAGCTGAGCCCGGAGGCCCGGGAGATCTTACAGCGCCTGATCGACGACGCGTTCGGCACGTTCGTGAAGGTGGTAGCCGAGGGGCGTGGCATGGAGGAGGAAGAGGTGCGGGCCCTGGCAGACGGCCGGGTGTACAACGGCCGGCAGGCGTTGGAGCTCGGCCTGATCGACGCGCTAGGGGATCTGGACGCGGCCATCCAGAAGGCTGGGGAGATGGGAGGGATTCGCGGCAAGCCTCGCGTCCTGGAGTATCGCCGGCCGCCCAGCCTGTGGGAGGCGTTGCTGTCCGGCCTCGGCTTCGTGCCCCGGCTGCAGAACCCGTGGACCGAGGCGTTGTCGGTGCCCAACGGTCCCGTGCTGGAGTATCGGTACGTGGCGCCGTGAGGGGGAGCCGCTCTGCTCAGATCTTGATTAGCATGCCATCGTAGGCGATGCTTACGTCTTCATACTCACCCACATAGGCGACCAGCTCGTCGTGTGGCAGATTGTGGTGGTTGATGTGCGTCAGGATGAGGTTCCTGATCCCCAACTCCTCCTTCCACCGGAGGGCCCCTAGCACATCCAGGTGGTGATTCCCATCGCTCTCGAAGAAGGGGGTGCTCGCGATGAGCAGATCGGCGCCCCGGATCAGGCGGCGCGCGTAGTTCGTGAGCTGGCCGCTGCTGTCGGCGGCGTGTACGATCTTTCGTCCCTCGTGATAGATGACCAGGCCGAAACAGGGGACGCTGTGTAGCACGGCGAACGGGGTGAGGAAGAAGCCATCGAATCGGATCGCCACCCCCTGGCGACAGACCACGTGGAACCCCACCTTTTTCAGGCCGCTTAACAGCCCCTGGTGTTCCAGGCGCCGGTAGAGGTCCTTCTCCACCAGCAGGTCAACCCGGTCGCTCCAGTAGGCGAAGTCTGCCAGCCCGCTCGCGTGGTCATAGTGCTCGTGGGTCAGGAAGATGCCATCGATGCGCTCCACGCCATGCTTGGCCAGCAGATCGCCGATGTGGGGCGGCGTATCCACCAGCAGCTCGTAATCCGGCAGTGAAAAGAGGACCGCGCTACGCTCACGGGCCAGTTTCCCGCCGCGCGTGCGAGCGCGCGTGCAGTGCTCGCATCGGCAGTTGATGGCCGGGATACCCTCGGCGGCTCCTGTTCCCAGAAACCGAATGTACATGGTCGTGATCCCCCTGTTCGTCTCAGGGGCGGTGTCATCGCGAGCGAAGAGGACGTGATGGCAGGGGGCGTGTGCCGCCTGTTCGGAGCCCATCCCCGGCATGATCCGGGCGGATCGCTAGACCTCAACGGTCATGCCATCATAGGCCACTCGTACTCCCTCAAATTCCTGGGCATAGGCCACGAGTTCGTCATGTGGCTTGTTGTGGTGGTTGATGTAGGTCAGGATCAACTCGCCCGCCTGGACCTCTTCCTTCAGCGCGATGGCTTCTACCACCGTGATGTGGTCTTCCTTGGGGGGCTGGAAGACCGGCGTATTCACGATCAGCAGATCCACGTGCCGCATGAGACAACGGGCGTAGTTGGTCAGACGCGCCGGCGTGTCCGACGTGTACACCACGCGGCGCCCCCCCTCCTTCAACGAGAATCCGAAGATGGGGAGGTTACGTCGGACGGCGAATGGGAGGATAGAGAAGTCGCCGAAGTAGAGCGCAGCGCCGGGATAGTAAGGGATGTAGAACATCACCTGCTCCAGCCGCTGGGTCCAGTGCTCGCGCTTCACGATCTTGAAGAGCCGCTCCTCGGCCAGGAGATCCAGACGTTCCTGCCAGTATTCGAACTCCTTGATGCCGCCGACGTGCTCGTAGGCTGCGTGGGTGATCCAGATGCCCTCCAGCTGGTGGACGTTGTATCGGTTGATCATGTTGCGCACATCCGGTGGGGTGTCCACCAGCAGGTTGTAGCCGGGAAGCTCAAACAGGATCGCGTTGCGCTCTCGCGTTAACGGCGGGCCTTCCCTGCGTGCCCGCCGACAGTGATCACACTGACAATTGATGGCCGGAATCCCTTCCGCGGCGCCGGTGCCAAGAAAGGTGATCTTCATCCTTGTCCCATCCTGAACTCCAGGGCGTCGCCATACGCCCCTGTGATTCTATATGTCCCCAGTATACGAAGGGATTTCGTCCCTGTCAACGGTTCTGTGTTCCCGGTAGCGCATCCTTTCGAGGGAATCTCGCCTGTCTGGACCTTCCCACATGTTACTCAGGTGGGGACGCCGCCGTATGTATCCTCAGATACGATCTGGCGCATCTTTTGCGATCTTCCCCGTTCGCCCGCTCAGGGCTGACGCCCACCCCACGCCCGAGAGCCGTACCCCTTTCGGCCGATTTCCAGCGGGCGTCGTCTCTCCCGCACTGCTATAATGCCTTGTAGACATATTCTTTATGGGCTCAAGCAGGTGTTCCGGTGGCTCGGCGTTTGCGAGCGTGGGCTCGCGTGCGTGCGATGTCATCGGTTCTAGGCTTGGTCGAGGGACGGAGGAAATGACGTCAGCTTACTCTCGCGTGTGGGTCGCGGCGCTTCTGGCTTTGGCCATCCTGTTGCCGGGCGTGCACGTGTCCGCCCAGCCGGCCGCGCAGACGGCCGATCCTTATGCCCCGATCGATGTGGTGCTTCTCATCGATGACTCGGGCAGCATGAGCGATTGGTGGGCCGATGGGCGGCGCCCTCCGAACGATCCTGAGGGGCTGCGTCACAGCGCCGCCCGGCTGTTCGTCGATCTGGCCCGCCCGGGAGATCGCATCGCGGTCATCTCGTTCCACACGACGCCGACCGGCTACGGGGCGGCCGCGGAGGGTGGATTCGACGTCATCTCCGACCAGGCTTCCCGAGATCGGCTGAAGGCCGCGATCGTGCAGCCCACGGAGCCTGAAGATCCCATGGAGCGGCTGACCGATATGCGGCTCGCCCTGCGCATGGCCCAGGACATCCTGCGACGGAACCAGTCGGGCAATCGTCAGTTTATCGTCTTCCTGACGGATGGTCGCCCCTATCCCACCGAGCAGCGACCGGAGTTGTTCCAGGTCATCTCCGAGCTGGGCCAGGCCCACGTGCCCATCTTCCCCATCCTGCTGGGTAAGGACGCCGACCCCAAGGTGGCGGAGCGGATGGCCCTGGATACCCAGAGCGTGGTGCAGGAGATCGATAGCCCGTCCGATCTGCTGCGCGCGTATGCCACGATTTATTCGTATATCCAGCCGAATCGATACGTGGACATCCTGGACCTGGTCGGCGGCCAGATTGGGACCGTGAAGACCAGCGAGGAACAGGGGGTAACGGAGCTCAACATCGTCCTGCCCAAGGCGCGGGATGCCGCCGCCGCGTTCGCCGATCTCACCCATGACGGCACATCGATCCTCGGCCTGGATCGCCTCGATAACGGGGCGACGATCAGCCGGGTCACCGATCAGCATTACGAGATGGTCACCATCTCCCACAACAGCCCGCTCACGGGCGAATGGATCGCGCACGCCCTGCAGGCCGTCGGGGCCAGCGGGCTGGTCGTCGCCGAGTCCGTCACCACCATCAATCTGGTCTATCCGCATCCGGCTCCGGGGGCGGACTCCACCGCCACGCCGCGCTACTATCCGGTGGGGAAGCCGATCTTCCTGGGCGCCACCGTGCAGAGTGGAGGTGCCCTGATGACCGATCTCCCGCTCTTCGCCCGCGTGGAAGGGGTGCAGTACCCGATGTCCACCGAGGGGCTGATGAAGGATGGATCGCTGTACTGGGCGATCGTGCCCGCGCAGCCGGGCATCCAACCTGGGCAGCGGACCCGGATCCAGATTCAGATCGGCGATCAGGTGACCCCGCTGCGGTTGCGGAAGGAGTTCGTCCTGGAGGCGGGCGAGTTCCCGCCCTTGATCGCGGACAGCCCCACCGAGCGCTCGGACGGGATCCTGGAGGAGGGCAAGCTGCATCTGCGTGTCCATTTCGAGGGATCGCCGCCGCCCACGGAGGCCCGGGTGGAGGCCTTCATCCAGGACACGAACACGGGGGACGTCGCCCGCATCCTCCTCGCCTGCTCGGAGGGGGTGTGCGAGGATAAGAGCTTCACGCCGACTCAAGGGCGACATTACCAGGTGCTGTTCCTCGCCACCGCTACGACAGCGGACGGGGTGGTGTACAACGATTTCGCCGAGGGCAGCCTGACCATGCGCGATGCGTTGCGCCTGGAGTCATTGCCCTCGATCCTGGATCTGGGGCGTGTGCCTCTCTATCAGGACTCCGTGGAGCGGGAGTTGACGTTCTCCGCCTATACGGAGCAGCCCTTCCAGCTGAAGGCCAGCGTGGAGTTGCAATCGGCCACATCGGGCATGCGGCCGGGCCAGTTGACGGTCAGCCTGGCCCGTCCCACCCATGAGGGGGGAAACCGCTACAAGACGCTGCTCACGCTCAGCGGCTTCGATCAGCTGGCCCCGGGACAGTACACGGGCACCATCACCTTCCATGCCGGGGGCGATCTGGATGTGCAGCCGTCCAGCGTGCCGCTCAAGTTCAGCATCCCGGAGCCGGAGATCCGGCTGACGATGCCCGGCTCCGTCGATCTGGGCGAGATCCAGCGGCCGCGTGAGCCGCGTGAGTTCAAGATCAAGGCGGAGTTCACCGAGGGCACAGTCTCGGAGCTGGAGGGGGTGTTGGCCAATCTGACCCGGGATGGGCAGCCCGTAGATGCCGATCACTTCACCGTGCTGGTCGGACAGCCCGTTCCGCAGGGGGATGACAGCCACATCTACACGATCCCGGTGCGGCTCTCCGCCATCGCCCGGCCGCCGGCCGGCGTCTATCGCGGCGAGATCGTCTTCTCGTCGCCGTCCGGGCTCTCCATTGAGCCGCGCCAAGTGCAAGTCGTCTTCAACGTCCCGCAGCCGGAGGTGATCCTGACCCTCAGCGGCGATGTGCTGGACTTCGGCGACGTGGCCGATCTCACGCGGCCGACCAGCGTGCCGGTTTACATGGAGCTGCGGTACATCGACAGCCCGCCTCGGATCGAGGCAACCCTGTCCGACGTGCGGCATTCCGGCGGCAGCGTGCAGGCGGCCAGCGCCCTGACCGTCCGGACGGGCGTGATCCAGCAGGACGGCGAGGGCTATCGCGTGCCGCTGCTCCTGAGCGCCGAGGGGAAGGTACCCCCCGGCCTGTATCAGGGCACGATCGTCTTGCAGGCCGGCGAGGGGGTTGCCGTCCGGCCGTCCAAGATCAGCTTCACTGTGCGCCAGCTGACCACCTTGCAGGCGTTGGGGCGTCGGCTGGCCCCCATTGGGACGTTCCTGCGCACCTGGTTCTGGCCGCTGCCGCCGATCCGGCTCACCGGGTTCGTGGGCTGGCTGGTGTTGTTGGTGCTCATCAACACCGGGCTGCGGCTGCGCCCTGCGGCGCCCCGGGAGGGCGGCGTGGTCATCGCCGACGCCACCGGGGAGACGGTCACCGTCCCGCGCAATCGCCCGCTGTATCTGGTGATGGGGCGGGATGGCGTGGGCTTCAGCACCAAGCAGGCGGATCGGACGCGGGCTCTGGCGATCGTGGACCTGGAGCAACGGGTGACCGGGCAGTCCACGAGAGCGAATTGGCGGGCCGTGCTACGCGCGAACCCAACCGCCCCCACTCAGGTTCGCGTGGCCTATTGGCGCCCGGAGACCGGGCGTTGGCGCCTGGTCGGTGAGCAGGGGCGTGTGCTGAATCCCGGCACCCGCTTCCGCATCCGGCTGGTCGAGAGCGGCGATAAGTTCTATTTCCGTTACATGGATGAGGGATGAGTAGGGGAGTGTCCTATGGCAGGACTTATGCGCATTTCATCAAACGGTGATCGATCCTCCAAACCCACGCTTCGCCCCACGTTGGTGCTGGGGTTAGGGGGCACGGGCGTCGACGTGTTGCGCTTCTTCAAGCGACGCCTGCGTGAGGCGTGGGGGCTCGGGCCGGCGGAGGAGATCCCGGGCATCATCCAGCTTTTGGGCGTCGATACCATGCCCTGGGCGAATCTGCCCGGCCAGGAGTACCTCCATCGCCACGAGTACGCCTATATCGGCGGTTACAATGCCACTCAGGTCCTGCGTCATCTGGACAACCATCCCGCCATCAAGGCGTGGTGGAACTGGCCGCCGGAGATGGTGCCGCTGGGGCAGATCCACAGCGGCGCCCGGCAGATCCGCTGCGTCGGGCGGCTATCCTTCTTCCGCCGCTATCGCACCTTCTGGAGCCATCTGGAGCCCAAGCTGAGCCGCATGGCCGCCGTGGCCACCATCGAGGAGACGGAGAACCGGGGCTATCCGGTCATCCGGGAGGGCGGGATTCGCCACATCTACATCGTGACCTCCCTCTGCGGCGGCACCGGAAGCGGCATCTTCCTGGACGTCGCCCACAAGATCCGTCACCTGTTCGGCGAGCAGGCCATCATCACGGGCATCCTGGGCATGCCGTCGATCTTCATTGAGGAACTGGACAGCGATTTGCAGAAGCGTCGGATCCAGGCCAACGCCTACGCCGCCTTGAAGGAGCTGGACGCCTTCCAGAGTGGCCACGACTTCACCGTCCAGTATCCCGGCGAGGACCCGATCACGGTCAGCCGCCCCTTCGATCGCATCTACCTGATTGAGCGGCGGAACATCGCGGGTGAGGTCCTGGACACCCTGGACGACGTCAAGCAGATGATGGCCCACCAGATCTTCCTGGAGACGGTCTCCCACATCGGGTCTCGGATCTGGTCCTACGATGTGAACATCTCCCAGGAGCGCCACCGTGACGGGACCAGCATGTTGGCCTACAGCTCCTTCGCCACCTCCGCTCTGGTGGTGCCCAAGGAGCGCATGTTGGAGTATTGCGCGCTGAAGTACGCGGAGCGCTTGCTGGACCTCGGCCTGCTGCGGGAGTTGGAGCCCGAGGACAAGAATGCCCTGATGGCCGAAGCCCAGTCCGTGATCACCTTCGTGCAGGATACGATCATGGGGCGCAAGCAGCGGCCGGCCACCACGACCGCCCCCGCGGCGTCCGATGTGGAGGAGGAGGTCTTCGAGGAGGAGGACGACTTCGAGTCCTTTGAGGAGGAGGAAGAGGAAGAGGAGGAGTGGGAGCACGAGGGGCGGCCGGCGCCGACGCTGTGGAATGAGGCCGCCTACGATCGGCTGCTGCAGGACCTGCGTGACCTGCTGCACCAGATCGTCCGGCACTACGGGCTGCGAGGGGTTCATTTCTTCGTGGACACGCTGCATCAGTCGCTGGTGGCCCAGCGTGAGCAGGCGCGTGAGGACGAGGACAACCTGACCCGCCGTATCGAGGCCCTGGAGGTGAACCTGGCCCGGGTGCGTGATCCCTTCATCGTCAACCTCCTCAACTTCTGGCCCTTTGACATGCTCTTCGTGGACAACCTCAAGCGGGCGACCCGCCGGGAGCGCGCCGTGCTGGGCGAGCAGATGACGCGCCTCACCCGGGCTCGCAGCCGGGTGCAGGCGATGCACGGCGTGTGGGATCAGCTCATCCCCGTCCTGGAGGAGCTGCGCTGGGAGGTCGAGAATCGGATCGGCGATGTGGAGGCCGCGCGGGAGAAAGGGATCGTCGAGCCCCTAGGGCTCTTCTTCCGGCTGGGCGGCCGCGCCACGTGGGAGAACGCGTACGCGTTGACCAGCGAGGCCGTGGACGATCGCTACATCGCCAACGAGTTCGAGCGGCGCAACTGGGATCGCGTCCTGCGCCATCGCCTCAGCGATTCGCTGAATCACCTGGCGGAGGATCCGGTCCTCTTCCGGGTGGAGGTGGAGATCAGCGAGCAGCGGATGTTCGGGGAGACGGTGTATGCCAAGTCGCTCAAGCTGCTCTCGCACCTGCCCGACAATGAGGATCAGCCGCTGACCTGGTTTGATATCCGCGATCGGCTTCTGCGCCACAGCCGCTACGAGGTGGTGGACGTATCGATCCAGGATGAGGAGTTCCACTTCGCCCGCATCCTGGCCACGAATCGATCACTGCTCCAGGAGCGGGTCAAACAGCTATTCGCTCGTTGTCATCCCTTCTGGCGTTACGATCTGGATCGCGGCGGGCTGGATGAGCAGGATCTGGAGCACACTATCCTGGTGGGCGTGGATGACGCCATCCGTCACATGAAGCTGTATGACGATCTGCTCCGGGATTACAGCGAGTACGAGCGCGTATCTACCGGCGATCCCCTCCGTATCGAGGCGTGTAAGATCAGCCACGGCCTGCCGATCATGTACGTCGAGAACATCGAGACGTTGCAGCGCCACTACCAGGAGTTCATCACACGCAGCCCGGTCCATCTCCAGATGGACTGGCAGAACCTGCCCGAGATCGTCTTGGCCGATGCCGTGACCCATCCGGCGCGCGAGGCTTCTGGGCGCCGTTCGAGGCTGGCGTAGGTCAAGGGGGAGAGACCATGGGGGCGGCTGGAAGCAACCGGGCAGCGCTCATCGGCCTGGGGGGATGGGGATGTCGCGTGTTGGCGCATCTCTGGCCTCGTTTGCGCCAGGCGGACGAGCGTCGGGCGCTGGTGACATCGAATCTCACCCCGATCCACTACACGGTGAGCTTCGCCCTCGTGATGCCGGATGATGACCATCAGCTTACCATCGCCCGGCCTCGCCCGGGCCGTTGGGATACCCCCGAGTTCTCCGAGACGCCCTGGCACGCCCTGTCCGACCTCTCGCGCGGCGGTCAGCGGCATAGCCGCGCCTGGCGTGAGGAGACGTATCGGCGGCTTCAGGACGCCATTGATGTGTTGGAGGCGCACCTTCCGCCGGAGGGGAACGCCGGCGTCGGCCGGATGGCCATGCTCCGCACCCTGATCGCCCACGAGTCGGCCATCGCCCAGCAGCTGGTCTGGATCATGGACCAGGCGCGTATCGATCGGGGTGAGCCCACGGCCGAGATCGCCAAGCTCACGATCTACATCCTGGCCTCGTTGGCTGAGGACATCGCCTCCGTGCTGATCTGGCCGCTGGCGGCGATGATCCGTCAGGCGGTGGGCACCTATACCCCCATCGAGGTGGTCGGGCTCCTCCAGGCGGACTCCTTCGCCTCGTCACCGGAGCGCTTCTATGAGTTGGCCGGCGTGCACTTGGCCCTGCACGAGATGGCCGTCCTGGAATCCTCCGACCCTGAACAGCAGGATGCGGTGCGGGCGTCCCTGCCGCGCGGTCAATGGCTGGAGGCGTTGGGGACGCACCCTCTGGATTATCGATATCTGATCAGCCGTGAGAAGATCGGGGGCACCACGGCCGAGGGCGAGGGCGAGATCATCACCATGATCGGGAATGCCCTGGAGGCCTTCCTGCTCTCCGATGTCGATCGCTGCCTCAGCGAGCGGTTGGCGCCGGATCTGCCTGCGCTGCACGAGCGGAACGGTTATAGCAGCCTGGGTGCCGCCTCCGTCTACGTGCCGGTGGACCAGATGCGCGCCCGCAGCCGGGATCAGGTGCGCCTGCGGGTATTACGCGATCACTTCCTGACCCCTCTGGTGCCCGAGCAGGCGCGGCAGGTGGAGGAGCTGGCCCATACCCTGGGGCGTGACCTGCTCTCCGTTGTGCGGCTGGAGCAGGCTTTGATCGGCAGCGGCCCCATTGAGCTGGATAAGGACACGTGGCATCCGCTTTCCGATGACGTGGGGCCCTTCGTGCCCGTGCGCCTGCGAGAGAGTGAGTTGCAGCCGCCCCTCAGCGGAACGGAGGGGCTGGGCCCCGTCGCCCGGTTGGAGTTCATCCAGCAGCACTTCGATCAGCTGGAGGGGGCTCGCCTGCCACGTTGGCGGCAGGAGCTCCTGGTGCGAGCCGGGGTGATCCCAACGCCGGACGCCGAGGATCTGGCGGACGCCCGGGAGGAACCCGAGCAGCCGTCGGAGGCCCAGGCGGATGCGTCGGAATCCTTCGCTGAGGCGCCGTCTCCCGGACAGACGGCGGTCCACCATCTGCTGGATCAGGTGGATCGCTTCCTGCTGGGGCTTGTGCGAGAGGGAGGGCGTGGTGGGCTGCGCATGGCGATCCACTGTGCGGAGCGGGTCGCCGAGCTGGTCCAACAGGACAGCGTGGGGCTTTCGGCGCAGCGCAGTCAGATGGCTATCCCGCCCGCGCTGCGCAACCTGAGCACCTCGACCGAGGTCAACCGATTGACCCGCCTGATGGAGAGCTGGAGTCAGGTTCAGAGCCACCCGGGGTGGGTCTTCCTGATCTCGTTGGTCCTCAGCCTGGTGGCGGGCACGGCCGCCGCGCGGGCCAACGGCATGGGGCCCGGAGAGCTGCAGGCGGCGGGCCTGGTGTGGCTGGTTGTCAGCGCCGTGGTCTTGGGCGTGATCGTGGGGGCCAGCGTCCTGGTGTTGGCTCGGAATCAGCTGGATCGGCTGACGAATCGGCTCATGCGGGCCAAGGCCGCCGTTATCAACCGCCAGCTGAACGACCTGGTATATGAGCTGACCGTGAACGCGCACGCCGCCTTGCACGAGCAGATCCTGGCGCGCGTGGGCTATCTACAACGTACACTGGCCGAGTTGGAACGGGAGCAGGCGCAACTGGCCGCCGCGCTCGCCCGCCCGATGACGGCGGAGTCCTCCTTCGTGCGCTCAGCCATCCTCGATAGCGCCATCTACGATGGCATCTGGGCCAGGGCGCAGCGCTGGATCAGCGGCGATATCGCCCCGCGGCTGTGGACCAACGGCAACGGGCCGCCCGACGAACTGCTGGCTGCCTGGCGGGATACGCTGGAGGGAGTGGCCGCCGAGCCCACGCTGGCGCAGCTGGGCCAGCGGCCGGCGTTGAGTTATACGGACGAGACGGGGGCTCGAACACCGCTCGCGGAGGCGATCTCGGGGGCGGTGGCTCGCTACGCGGCCATGGTCTCTCAGCCCTATCTGCCCCCAGGTGCCAGTGTGGAGTCTTCCCTGATGCGCTTGGCAGGGCCGCATGATGGTGAGGGGAAGCACGTCGACGCTGGATGGCAGCTGGATGACCTTTGCGTCCGGGCCCGCCCCTTCATCGGGCTGGAGGAGACGGAGCATGACATCGGTGCGGTGGTGAGCATCGATCTGGCTGCCGTGCCGTATACCATGAGCCAGTGGCTCGGCCGGGAGACGGGGGCCGCGCTGCACGTGCATCCCGTTCCCTCCTCGGACCCCTTCTCCATCATTGTGGTGCGCACGTTGCATGGCCTGTTGCGGGATCACCTGCCTCAACTGCGGCGTTATGCGACGGCCTTCCAGGGGCTCAACGCCGAGGAACGCAGCCGGTTGATCGTCAGCCCCATCCTGGCGGGCGAGCCCCCCGCGCCGGAAGATGAGGGACAAGAGGTCCTGGTAGATGAGGAAGTCGAGCCCGCACCGGCCGGCGAGGGGGAACCCTCCCCTGAAGGGGATGCGACGGATGGGGAGGACTCCTCGGAGATGGACCAGGCGGCCGACGAGGCTGAGCCTGTGATGACGGATGAGGAGCCCACCTCCGCGGAGGCCAGCGAGGAGGAACCCACGGAGCCAGGCCGGGCGGCGAGCGAAGCCGAGCCGGAGCCCACCTCCTCCTCGCACGCGTGAGGCCCGGATCCCCGTCTGTTTCTTCCTTTTCTGCTTTCCCCCTGGTGGAGTACCCAAACACAAATGGCGAAAAAGTCATGGGATGGGGCATTAAGTTGCTCCGGGCCAACCGCCATGGTATAATCCCCCCCGATTAGGCCGACCTAGCGGCGCCAATCCCATTTGCGCTCGCGACCGGGGGAGGGAATGGATAAGCTTCAGTTCAACATGGTACAGATCGTGAAATCTGTACCATTATTTCTGTCGCTGACCGAAAGGGATTGGGAAGATGTTGCGCATATGCTGGTCGGTCGATGCTACCCGAAAGACGCCTACATCATCCACGCAGGCGACCCCCCGGACGCTCTGTATATCGTTTGGATCGGCCAGGTCAAGATCTTGCGCCACTCCGAGGAGGGACGGGACATCGTCCTGGACGTGATCGGGCCGGGGCACATGTTCGGCGAGATGGCCGTCTTCGATGGGATGCCGTACAGCGCCAGTGCCCAGGCCATGGAGGATGTGGCCGTCGTCTCCATCTCTCGCCCTGACTTCTTCCGCCTGTTGGAGCAGTACCCGGGCGTGTCCCTGGCCGTGATCAGCGAGCTCAGCCGCCGCCTGCGCAACGCCAGCGATCTGGTGCACAGCCTGGCTGTGGAGCGGGTGGAGCGTCGTATCGCCCGCATGTTGCTCAAGCTGGCGGCCTCCAGCGCCCGATACAAGGACAACGGCCTGGTGATCGATCTTCCCCTCACACGTCAGGACATCGCCGACATGACCGGAACCACCGTGGAGACGGCGATTCGCGTGATGAGCCGGTTCCGCAAGGAGGGGCTCATCACCACTGAGCGCGGCCGCGTGGTCGTCCTCGACCCGGAAGGATTGCGTGCGGTCGCCGAGGAGCGCTGAGGCCGCGTGGTGAAGACCTGGCAGTGCTTCGTGGAGGGGTTGCAGGCGCTCGGCCCCGGCTTTCTGCTTCACCTCCGATGTCCTACACTCCCTCATGACCTTGGCTCCCCCGGCCAGTTCTTCCTGGTGCGATGTACTCCCCTTCCTGATGTGTGGGATCCCTATCTGCGTCGCGCCTTGTTCCCCGTCCTGATCGAGCCCGGGCGTTTGGCTTTGTGGTTGGCGGACGCGAAGGATCGCGGGGTGGCATGGCTGGTGGCGCGGCCGGAGGGCGCGCGGCTGGATCTGCTGGGGCCTGGCGGCCATGGGTTTTCGCTGCCTCCCTCGCCCGGGCGAGTGCTGATCCTGGCGCAGGATGAGGGGATCGGGCCGGTGTGGCCGCTCATCACGCGGGCGCTATCGGCGGGACATCAAGTGGCGCTGGCGTTGGGCGTGACGCAGAAGGATCGTGTGATCCCCCCCGATCTGCTACCAGTGGAGATCGAATATCGGCTGGCCACCCTGGATGGCTCGGTGGGACGGCGCGGCGATGTCCTCGCCTTGCTGGGGGGCCTGGAGGGATGGCCGGATCATATCTGCGCCGCGCTGCCGCGAGCGCAATGGTCGCGATTGCGCTCCTGGATCGAGGGATGGCATCCCGCTTTGCAGCCTGGCTTCGTCCAGGTGCTGGCCGAACCGGATATCTTTTGCGGCACTGGCGCCTGCCTGGCCTGCGTGGTCGAGCGACGCGATGGGCGGCTCACACGGGCGTGCGTACACGGCCCGGTCATGGACCTGATCGACCTGGCCTGAGGCGGGAATGGCGATGATTGAACTGGCTCCCCATCACAAGATGGGCCTGGCGCTGCGATCCCCGTTGATCCTGGCCGTGGGGATGATCGGCTATGGGGATGCGGTCCCGCGTGCGCTGGATCTGGGCTGCTGTGGGGCCTGGGTGACCGGGCCCATTGGGCTGAGATCGCGCGGGGGGGTCCCTCCGCCGCGCTTGGCCGAGGTGCGCGGCGGCGTCCCTCCGCCGCGCTTGGCCGAGGTGCGCGGCGGCGTCGTGCTGGCGGAGACGGGGCAGAACCCGGGCGTGGATCAGGTGATCCGCCGCCACAGCGCCGCATGGGAGCGGTGGGAGGTTCCCGTCATCGCCCGGCTCTGGGGCGCTCCGGAGGAGCAGGCAGCCGTTGCGCAGCGGCTAGAGGGGGCGGGAGGTGTGGCCGCGTTGGAGCTGGCACCGGATGATCGCCTGGGTCCTGAGGCCGCCGCCGATCTGGTGGAGGCCGTGCGCGGGGCCTGCGAGATCCCTCTGCTGGCCGTCCTGCCCTTGGCTTCCAACGTGGTCGATTGGGCCGTCGCCTGTGTCGAGGCCGGCGCGGATGCCCTGGTCGTGGGGAGGGCGCCGCGAGCGTTGGGGATCGCCCGGGATGCGCAGCCGGTGCGCGGCCGACTGTACGGCCCGGCGGTGGCCGCGTTATCCATGGCCGCGCTGGAGGCGGTCGCCCTGGCCGATCTGGGAGTGCCCCTGGTCGGCTCAGGGGGCGTTCACCACGTGAGCGATGTGCACGCTTTCCTGCGGTTGGGCGCGATGGCCGTTCAGATCGACACGGCCGTCTGGGTGGATCCGACCCTGTTGGAGCGGATCGGCAAAGCTTTGGAGGACATTGGGTGAGGGGAGATGAGAGCCGTTGTACAGCGAGTCAGTGAGGCGTCCGTTGTGGTGGATGGGGAGGTCATCAGCTCCATTGGGTGTGGCTTCCTGATCCTGCTGGGGATCACCCATAGCGATGGCGAGGAGGAGGCTGCCTATCTCGCCCGCAAGATCGCCGGGTTGCGGCTCTTTGAGGACGCGCAGGGGAAGATGAATCTGTCCCTGATCGACGTCGGCGGCGAGGCGCTGGTGGTCTCTCAGTTCACGCTGTACGGTGATGCTCGCAAGGGGCGTCGGCCCAGCTTCACCGCCGCAGCCCGGCCGGAGCACGCGGAGCCGCTGGTGCGGCGCTTTGTGGAGCATCTGCAGGCAGCCGGGGTTCCCACGCAGACGGGGCGATTCCAGGCCCACATGGCCGTTCATCTGTGTAATGATGGGCCGGTCACGTTAATTCTGGATACGGCGCAGATGCGCCCTTCGTCTTCATGATGCGAGAGGGGATTGACGGGCTTATGAACGGATATACCTCAATTCAGCCGGGACAGGAGAACGTCGATCTGGTCGTCCTGCAAGCCATGGCGAAGCGGTTGGACGACTATCTCTCCCGGGATAAGGTTTATCAGCCTATCGCCGTGGAGACCTCCAGGGGCACGCAGTGGCCCACCATGTCCATCGGGGCGATGTTGGCTCGCCTGAGCCGCCTGCATGCCCTGGACGATCGTCTGACGCCGGAGCAGCGGCGCATCCGGGAGCAGGTGGAGAGCGAAATGGAACGGGCGCGGCGCTGGTATCCGGAGGCCTATCGAGCCCACGCGATCCGGGAGATCTCCAGCCTGGTCAATTCCTGGCGGTGGTTCCTGGACGACTGTCAGACGGATATCGAGAAGTGCGCCGACACATATCCCGCGGAGGCGCGCACCCGCACGACGATCCAATTGCTCATCGATCACATCGGGAGCGATCAAGTGCCTGCGGAGCTATTGGATCAGGTGTGGGCTCTGGACGATCGCCTGCGCAGGCGATTTCGGGAGGGGGACTTCATCTGGCCCGCCGAGCTGGCCGCCGTATTTCCCAAGGACCGGTTCTGGTGGCTCTACGGCACCCCGGCGATGTGAGGCGGGGAAGGGGCGAACTCGCCTGTAAGGGACAGCAAAAGGGCCCGGACTGATAACGTCCGGGCCCTTTTGCCGTCCGGAGATGAGATGCGTTGGGATTCTATTCCGCCTCGTCGCCCTCGTCGGAGGAGGGTTCTGGGCCCTCTGGCTCCTCATCAGGGGAAGGGGCGGTCTCCTCCGCTGTTTGGTCGGGGGAGGCCTCCGGCTCCTCTGCCGCCTCTGCCTCGCCGGCGGGCGCCGGCTCTCCCTCCACCGCGAAGAACTTCCGCAGCTCTCGCTTCAGGTCCTCGTTGGATACGAGCTCGTCGAACTCATCCCACAGGTCGACAGGCAGCCGGGCCCAGGGGCCGAACGTCTGTCGATGCGTGCGCAGCGCCAGGTCCAGGTTCGCCTGGGCGCCCCCCAGGCTGTCGGAGATGGCCCAGGCCAGCGCGGCTACGGCATACACCCAGTCCGTGGCATATCCCTGCTGGGTCAGGTCGTTGAGGAAATTCAGCGCCGTCCGGGCGTTGCCGAGCCGGATCTGCGCCAGCGCCCACGCCTCCCTGCCGACCTGATATTCATGGGGCGACTCCTGCGCCACGCGCTGCCAGGATCGCCTTGCCCGGGCCTCACGCCCCTGGCGGTGGGATACCAGGCCATGGTAATAGCCTTTCAGCAGCGGGTTCTCCTCCTGTTCGAGGTACGCCAGCGCATTGGAGTAGTCCCCGGCGGTGATGAACATTCGGTACACCGACTCCACGGTGTACCGGTAGTAGGGATCGTGCTCTCGCGCTTCCTTCCAGGCTTGCGCCGCCTCCAGGTACTCGCCACGCTCGCGCAGCAGGCGGAAGCGGATCCAGTGCGCCAGTCCCCGCTCTTCCTCGTTGCGCGCTCGGCGGGAGGCCTCATCCAGGGCGGACTCCGCCTCATCCAGACGGCCTAATTCCAGGAGCCGCGCGGACAGCTCCACCTGGGGCCAGAAGTCCTCCGGGGCCTCCTTCGCCATCTGGCGCAACTCCTCCAACCCCTCCTCGATCTCCCCGGCGTAGATGCGCTCCGTGGCCGCCCGCCGCCGCCAGACCTCGGGCTCATCCGGATCCAATTCGGCCACCTGTTGACATATGGCCCAGGCGTAAGTGTGATCCCCCATCCAGTCCAACACCATATGGAGCTCGTCGGCGGCGGTGATCAGGTAGTCCAGCAGTTGTTCGTCTCGTGTTTCCGTCCCGGATAGCACCATGTTGATCCGCTCGATGATCCGGCTGTACAGCCAGACGGCGAGATCTGCCTGGCCCATCGACCGGGCCTGGCGGGCCTTCTCCAGCAGATCCTCATAGCTTCCTTGAATGCGCATCTTCATCGGTCGCTCCTCGGTGGTCTCCTGATGTCCTACAGCTCCTGCGCCAGTCGGCGCCGTCCGCTCATGCCCCTCCAGAACAGATCCCCCAATTCGGCCGCCAGCATGCCCAACAGGATCAGCGCGCTGCCCACGAGGGCCTGTCCCGTCAGCCTCTCGCCGATGAGGATGCGGCTGGACACGACCGCGAAGACGGGTTCCAGGGAGAAGATGAGTGCCGTATGCGTTGGGCTGGTAAAGCGCTGGGCGAAGGTTTGGGCCGCGAAGGCGAATGACGTCGCCAGCACGCCGGTGAACGCGAAGGCGAAAATGGTCTGCCCCCCTATGGCTGGCCAGGGGCGCTCCCACAGGAGGGAGACGATCAGGCTCAGCACGGCGACGGTGGCGATCTGCACCAGCGCCAGGCGCATCGCCGGCTGGCCCGGCGCGAAAGCGGCCGTCAGGATCACCTGGGCGGCGAAGCTCACCGCGCACCCCAACACGAGCAGGTCGCCTAGGCCGGTGCTCGCATCCCCGTCAAAGGAGAGTAGAGCCAGCCCGATGGTCGCCAGAGAGACCCCGGCGATGGCGGTGCGCGAGGGTGGGCGTCGCAGGAACCAGGCGGACCCTATGGGCACCAGCACTACGGAGAGCCCGGTGATGAATCCGGCCCTGGCTGGGGTGGTGAGGCGCAACCCCAGCGTTTGAAGGCCATATCCGGCGAAGAGGGCCAATCCCATCAGGCTGCCCTGCAGGATCAGCCGCCGGTCAGGTCGCCGGTGGGGGGCTTCCCTCCAGGCCAGCGGCAGCAGGACCACCGCCGCCAGGCCGAAACGCAGGCTCAGGAAGGCGAAGACCGGGAAGTCGGTGACGGCGTCCTTGACCAGCACAAACGTCGCGCCCCAGATGGCGACCACGACCAGCAGGGTCAGATCGGCCGCGAGCTGGCGGCGCGATGCGGCGCGGGAGACCATGGAGGCCATCATGGGTCAGTCCTGATGGCCGAGATCGGGCCAGGAGAACAACTCATCACGGACGGTCCGGACCAAGGATTCCGCTCCTAGTTCGGGTAGGGTGTAGCAGGGGGCGCCCATGGCGTCGGCCAGCTTCTGAGCCAGGCCCCGGTCAAAGGCTACGTGTTCCATGTTGATGACCACGCTGCGCAGGTGGGCCTGGCGCAGCAGGTCTGCCACGCGCAGCGCTTCCTCCTGCGCGGGGAGGCCGGCGATCGAGACGTTCCCGGCGCCGTCGGTGAGCAGGATGATCAACGGCACGATCTCGGTGTCGCGACGCTTGGCGGCCATGCACACCCGGTAGGCCAGCAGCAGCCCGCTGGACAGGGGCGTCTTCCCGCCGACGGGGATGTCTCGCAGGGCGCGTTGGGCGAGCTCCACGCTGGATGTCGGCGGCAGCACGATGCGCGCCCGGTCCCGCTGGAACACGATCAGGCCTACCTGATCGCGCCGCTGGTAGGCGTCCATGAGCAGCGACATGATCGCCCCTTTGGTGGCCTCCATGCGCTCGGCCGCCGCCATGGACCACGACGCGTCCACGACGAAAAGGATCAGGTTCGCCGCCCTGCGGACCCGGATCTTGCGCTGCAGGTCCTCCTTGTGCACCAGCAGCGCAAGGTCGCTGTCCTCGATCTCGCGGCGGCGCTTCTGGAAGGGAGCTGCTTGACGGAGCGTCGCGTCAAAGGCGATGTCGTCCACGCGATCGCCCGCCGGCCTGGCGCGCACATAGCGCCCGCGCTTGCGCTCCGTGCGGGTGATCGAGCGCTTGCCCGCCTTGCGGCGCGTCAGACGGTCGAGCGGGGTGTCCAGGCGCTGAGGCTGAAAGGTTGGGCCGATCTGAACCGGGCGCTGGATGCCCCGGTCGCTGCCTGAGGAGGCGGCGTTCTGGCTGGCGTCGTGGACGGGAGACGGCGAGGAGGGGATATCCTCCGCGTCGCCTTCCTGCGCCTCACCGCTCATCTCATTTTTTTTTACATCTGCGGCGGTCGATTCCGCCTCGCTTGTATCGCCCTCATGTTGCTCGGCGCGGGCGCGCGCCTCCTCCAACCTTTGGTGGAGCTGGTGAAACTCCAGGGATGTCTCCTCGAACGGCTGTCGTTTCAGGCGGTGCGGCAGCGCCAGCTCGGCGGCCAGCAGGATATCGCGATCCGTGATGGCCAGCCGTCCCTCGAACGCGGCGTGGGCCCGCGCCGTCTTCAGGATGACGATATCCGCCCGGTGGCCGTCCACATGCAGCTCGGCGGTGAGCTGGGCGATGGTGTACAGATCTCGCTTGGTGTAGGTGACCATGTCCAGCCGTTCGCGAGCGCGAGCGATCTCCCGAGAGAGCTTCTCCTCCTCCGCGCGCCACGCCTCCCGGAAGCCCTCCGGGTCCTGCTCAAACTGGATGCGGCGCTCCAGGATCTGGACGCGCTGCTCCGCGTCCATCAGCCCGTGGATATCCACGGAGAGGGCGAAGCGATCCAGTAGCTGCGGCCGCAGATCGCCCTCTTCCGGATTCATGCTCCCCACCAGGACGAAGCGCGCCGGGTGGGAGAAGCTGATCCCCTCTCGCTCGACCACGTTGACACCCATGGCGGCCGAGTCCAGCAGCAGATCCACCACGTGGTCATCCAACAGGTTGACCTCGTCCACGTACAGGACGCCTCGGTTGGCCGCGGCCAGCACGCCGGGCTCGAAGTGGCGTTCCCCTCGTTGGATCGCTTTCTCGATGTCCAGCGTGCCGACGACGCGGTCCTCCGTCGCGCTGACCGGCAGATCGACGAAACGGGTGCGCCGCCGGGCCACGGGGAGCTCCTCCCCGCGCTCCAGGCGGGCCCTGCATTCGTCGCAGAAGGTGTCCGGTCGGTTGGGATCGCATTGGAAGCGGCAATCCGCCACCACCTCGATCTCGGGTAGCAGGGCCGCCAGCGCGCGGGCGGCCGTGGACTTGGCCGTGCCGCGCTCGCCCCGGATCAGCACGCCCCCGATTTGGGGGTGGATCGCGTTCAGGATGAGCGCACGCTTCATGCGCTCCTGGCCGACAATCGCTGTAAATGGGAAGATAGACGCCATCTCTCTCACGCCTCACACCAACATACGATCAAAAGCGGCCGTCTCGGCCGCTTCTCTGCCTGGGCCACTCATCCCTTTCTGAATGACTCGGTCGATTATACCCTACATGCGCAAAGGTGCAAAGTCTTCTCTTCCTTCCAAGGGTGATTGCGCCCGAAACGGGAGGATCAGAGCGTGCCTGAGAGATCCCGTTGCTCCTGCTACGGGGAGACCCGGATCGGAAGAAGCCTTTCTTTCGCCTCTGGACTGCCCGGCCTCGGCCCAGGTCCCTGCGGGGAGGGCCGAGAGGACAGGTACAGCCTGGGAGAGTGGGGTTTCCGTGGAGAAGGATTCCCTCACATCTCCCCCTATGGAGCATGCCGCTGAGGGCTCCCCCCAGATCCCTTGCCGGTGAATTTTTCAGATACGCTCTCAGATCTGCTCCAACGGTTTGACGTTGCCGAAGGTGGGCGCGGGGCCGCGCGGCGAGGCCGCCCAGCGAACGGCGTTTCCGATCACCCGCTGGACTTCCGGCTGATGATAGATGGGCAGGGTCTCATGTCCCGGGCGGAAGTAGAAGATCTTCCCCCGGCCGCGGTGGAAGCAGCAGCCGCTTCGGAATACTTCACCGCCCTGGAACCAGCTGATGAACACCAGCTGGTCGGGTTGTGGGATGTCAAAGCGCTCGCCATACATCTCCGTCTGGGGGATCTCGATATACTCTCCTAGCCCCTCCGCGATGGGGTGACTGGGATCGACCACCCATATACGCTCGCGCTCGTTCGCCTCCCGCCATCGGAGGTTGCACGTCGTCCCCATCAGCCGCTTGAAGATCTTGGAGAAATGGGCGGAGTGCAGCACGATCAGGCCCATGCCGTCCAGGACGCGAGCGTGCACCCGGTCGACCACGGCGTCGCTGACCTCCCGATGGGCCATGTGCCCCCACCAGATGAGCACATCGGTGGCAGCCAACACCTCCTCCGTTAGCCCGTGTTCCGGCTCGTCCAGCGTGGCCGTCCGCACCTCGATGCCGGGCAGGGTGCGCAGGTGGGCGGCGATGGCCCCGTGGATGCCCTGGGGATAGATCCGGGCGATCTCCTCGCTCTTGCGCTCGTGGCGATACTCGTTCCAGACGGTGACGCGAATGGTGTGTTCCACGGAATACCCCTCCCTGACTTGATGATCGCTTGATGATCGTAGGAAACCGGGGCACATGGATTCGGTGGGAATGCCCCCTCGCCTCGCAGTATACCACCAATCCATAGCCGTGGCACGCCGCCAGAAGCACGACCGGAAGCGCTGTCTTGGATGGGAAATCGCCCTCTTTGTGGTAAAATACGGGTGCCGCCGCATGGTGTTGTGCGATCGCTACGCCCGTTCATCGCGGGGACGCCCCCGGCGCTTGTGGACAGCGGACATCACCCTATCGAGGACGACATGCACTGGCTCGACATCCTGACCCTGGTTACGGCCGGGGGGCTCTTCCTCGGCCTGGCCTTTTTCGCCATCACCTCGTGGCGAGAGGGCGAACGACGCGCTGCCCGCCGGGCGGCGTGGCTGGCCCTTCTGCTTCCCCTGCCCTATCTTTTGGCCGCCTTCTTTCCCTTTGCGGCGCAACGTTGGGTGCAGATCGCCCTGCTGGCGCTGTGCTACGGCGGCTTGGGGTTCCTCCTGATCCCGCTGGGCAACCCGCACCCTGAATCCGGGGAGCCGGCTGCTCGCGTGGATGAGCGGGACATCATCTTCGCCCGCATGCGGCTGCGCCCCGACACCTCGGAGTACAGGGCCTACTACGCCATGCGCCCGGAGAACCAACGCGTGGACGATCAGCTGCGCGCTCGGCCCGGGCTCCTCTCGCCGGGCTCTCGCCTCTATGATCCGTTGGCGATGCCTGCTGCCGGGGCCAGCTTTCAGGTGATCGATCATCTGCGCTCGTGCGCGGACGGCCTGGTGACGGAGGAGCGTCTGCCCGTCTCCGCGGAGGAGATGACCCCCCTCATCAAAGGGCTGACCCGATACTGGGGAGCCCACAGCGTGGGGATCGCGGAGCTACGGGATTACCACGTGTATACGCATATCGGACGCGGCGAGGGGCCTTATGGCGCTCCCATCGAGCTCGATCATCGGTATGCCATCGCCTTCACGGTGGAGATGGATCATCGGATGGTGAGCGCGGCCCCCACGGCGGCCACCACCATGGAGTCGGCCCGGCAGTATCTGGAGGCGGCGCGAGTGGCTTTGCAGCTAGCCGCGTACATCCGTGCGCTCGGATATCCAGCGCGGGCGCATATCGATGGGAACTATCGGGTCATCGCGCCGCTGGTGGCGTGGGACGCGGGGTTGGGCGAGATCGGCCGCATGGGGTTGCTGATGACGCCGGACCTGGGGCCGCGTGTGCGCGTGAACGTGGTCACTACGGACCTGCCCCTGATCCCTGACGCCCGACGAAGGGATCCGACGGTGTTGGATTTCTGTGCGCAATGCCGGAAGTGCGCGGAGAACTGCCCCAGTCGAGCGATCCCCATGGGGGATCCGATACCGGAGGGGGACCTGGAGCGTTGGAAGATCGACCCCGTGGCCTGCTTCCGCTATTGGGCGACGGTGGGCACCGACTGCGCCGTCTGCATGCGGGTCTGTCCGTACTCTCACCCGGATACCTTCGCCCACAGCTTAGTGCGCATGAGCCTCCGATGGTCCCGGCCGGCCCGGATCGTGGCCCTGGCGCTGGATGACTTCTTCTATGGGCGGCGTCCGCCGCCGCACGGCCCGCCCGACTGGCTGCCCGCCCATCCGTCGGCGAAGGGCCGTTAAGCGGCGGTGGCTTGAGAAATGCCATTGCTTCTGCTGTGGGGAGCCTCTCTGGAAAAAGCCCTTCTTCCGCCTTCGACCTGCCCGGCCTCAGCCCAGGTCTCTGTGGAAAGAGCCGAGAAAGGCAGGTGCAGGACGGAAAAGCGGGTTTCCCGTGGAGGGGACTTCCCCTCCACACCTCTCCCTGTGGAGCTGGTAACTGAGGGAGCCCCTCAGACACGCTCTTGGTGGCTTCGTGGTGTGTGTTTCAGACACATTCTCATCGGGTAACCCTATCATTGAGATTGCCCTTCCTGCTCGCTTGGCAAACCTCTCACCTTAAGTACAATAGAAGATGTGATCTCAGGAGCGGGCTTCGTCCTGTTCGGCCCCGATCGCTCTTTTCCAGCCAATCTCGTTTGGGAGGTGGTTCTACCATGGCGTCCAAGAAGATCCTGGTCGTGCTGCCCCCTCGAGGCTTCGATGAGAACGAGTACTTCACCCTGAAGCGCACATGTGAGGGACGGGGGCACAAGGTGTTCGTGGCTTCCATTGCCTCTGGCAAGGTGGAGTCCAGCAGTGGCTTTTCGGTGCCGGTGGATGTCAGGTTGCACGAGGTGAAGACGTATCAGTACGACGCCGTCGTCTTCCTGGGAGGTGAGGGCGCCCATATCTACTTCGACGATCCCCAGGCGCGCAAGCTGGCCTCTGACGTCAAGTACAAGACCATTGGCGCCACGGGCAACGCGGCCGTGCTGCTCTCCCAGGCCGGCGTTTTGGAGAAGAAGAAGGTGACCGCTCCCTATGAGTACGCGGAGTGGGTCGTGCGGGGCGGCGCCTCATACACGGGACGCCCGCTGGAGGTCGACGAGAAGTTGATCACGGCGCAGGGTCCCACCCTGGCCGAACCGTTTGCCAACGCGCTCATCAAGGCGATTGAGTGATCGTCAGAAAAAAGCGAGCCCCTCTCCCAGGAGAGGGGCTCATGCGTTTGTGTCCGCCCTGTGGCCATGCCTCCCTTATGCGGGAGGGTTTTCACCAGCGATACAGGACCGTATAGGT
This sequence comes from Chloroflexota bacterium, assembly GCA_013152435.1. Taxonomy (NCBI): domain Bacteria; kingdom Bacillati; phylum Chloroflexota; species Chloroflexota bacterium. Next base: position 57,928 of record JAADGJ010000064.1, read on the forward strand.
CACCTTTTGCTCGCCGTTGGCCGGGATGGCCACGCTCCACCTGATCGTCTGGGCATCCAGCTTGACATACTCCGCCGGGCTGGCCTCCACGATCTCCCACTCCGACCAGCGCTGTAGGTGCTCGATCACCTGGACTTCTACATCCTCGCTCTTGTGGTTGCGCAGGGTGATCTCGAAGCTCTCCTGCAGGGCTCGATCGCCCAACTTCTTGAAGTCGGTCTGTCGGCGCTCGCCGACGATGTCGAAAGCGTTGCCCAGCCGGAGACGTACCTGCTCGCCCTTGGGAGTGTGGTCGATCGTGTCCTCGCCCACCAGCAGAGGGGCGCCGTCCACATCGGCTTTGTACACCCGCACGATGCCGCGTGGTAGCTCGCTGTCCAGATTCGATTCCGGACCGGTGGTGAACTCCAGCATGACGGCGACCTTGGTGTCACCATAGGTGCCGAATCCCGGATCCGTGATGGGCTGGCTGGGGCGGTAGTATCCCCCCGGCGAGCTCTCGTACACGAACACCTTCTGCACCGGGATGTCCGTTCCCTGCACGAACTCGATCTGCTTCGTCTGGTTGTCCTTGACCGTGACCGGCCGCTTCACCTCGTACAGGTGATACTCGAAGAAGGGGCGCGCCTCGACCTGCGGGGCCTCCGCCGGGCGGGCCATGGCGACCTCTCGCTTCACCGCCCGTTGGAATTGCTCGACGACGTTGACGTCTCCCGCCACCAGCTTCAGCCGGGCGTCCTTGTACGTGGCCCCGCTGCGGTTGTCCAGCGTGACCCATCCGTTCAGATCCATGCGGGTCTCATCGGCGGCCAGCAGGATCACGTAATCAGCCCGCCAGGAGATCCCACGCGTCAGATAGGTGATCTCCACGTCGTGGGTGCCCGCCGTGCTGGCGTCCACCAGCCACACCAGGGTCGGCCGGGTGATCAGGCCCTCCGGCAGCGCGGGGAAGGAGAAGGTGCGGATCTGATCCCTCTGCAACACGGTTACGCCACCGTCCTCCCCTTGCAGGATCAGGTCCCCGGCCCCGCTCAGGAGGCGCCCCGTGTAGGTGCTCCCATCCTGCATCACCACCTCGATGGGCTGATCGATGTACTTCTCCAGCAATCGGCTGGAGCCCACCAGGTCGTACTCGAAGTTTTGCTCCAGCACGGTGGTCCCGGCGGGGTCGGTCAGCGAACGGAAGTGTACGCTGGTAGGGTCGATCTGTGCCGCCACGTCACTGATGGCGACCTGATTCAACCCCTCCTGTAAGGTCAGCGTTCGTGGATCCCGCACCAGGGCCAGCCCCTGATTATAAACGGTGAGCTCGGGCGATCGCTCCCCCGCTTGCACCTGCAGCAGGCCGCCCATCAATGTCAGCAGGGCCAGCAATCCGAAGGTGATCCATAACCGCATGCGTTTCATCTCGTACTCTCCCTTCCGGCCGTAGGTTGGAGTCTGGCTGTCTTTTTGTCCGCCTCATAGACGCTCCTGGCGGAATCGATGTTCCCACCCAACCCCTATGAATCGCCCTCTCGTCGTCGAGCGACGAAGATCATACGTTCTGATTCGGATTCGAACGGATCCAGATCCCAGGACCCGTAGATCGCCTCGATGGCGTATCCCGCCTTGTCCAGCAGAAGCTCCATCTCAAAGCGTCCCAGATAACGCATGATGAACGGCGCCAGGGTGCGTCGCACGGCGCCGTCTGGGGATACCTCATCGTAAATGAAGTGCACGTGGATCTGTTGCTCGGCGAAGTCCACCTGCTGCGTCTGCTGCTTGACGATCGTGACCCCTCCCTCGGCGTGATCCCAGATGTGTTGGACGATCAGCTGCCTGTCTCTCTCGGCCAGTCGCTCCGGATACGGAGGGAAGAGGTCGATGATCAGCAGGCCGCCCGGCCGCAGATGATGGCGCCAGCAGCGCAGGGCCGCCAGCTGTTCCGCCTGCGTCTTCAGATGCATGAAGGAGTTCAGCGCGCAGAGGGCCATGTGGAACCGTTGATCGAGCGTGAACTCCTGCATCTCCGCCCGAATCAAGGAAACGCGATCCTGGACCCCTGCAGCCTCCGCCTTGCTCCGGGCGATATTCAGCATGGCCTCGGAGATGTCGATGCCGGTCACCTGAAACCCGGCCCTGGCCAGAGGGATCAACAGGCGGCCGGTGCCGCATGCCAGCTCCAGGATCGGGCTGCCCGCTCGTTCTGCAAAGCCCCGGTACATGGGGATGTCGGCGTCGAACTCGCCGTATTCGTAGTCATAGAAGCGGGCAAAGCGGTCGAAGTCGATCATGGTGTGTCGTCCTGATATAGGTTTACAAAGAAAGGGGGAGTTTGCTAACATAGTCGTATACTAACACGTCCACACCAAGGAGATCAGGATG
>JAADGJ010000065.1 GCA_013152435.1 Chloroflexota bacterium
CTCCGAGCTGGGGCGGCGGCAGGAGGCCCTGCAGGCCTCCCAGGAGGCCGTGAAGCACTACCGGAAGCTGGCAGACCGCAACCGTGACGCCTTCCTCCCCAACCTGGCCATGAGCCTCAACAACCTGGGCGCTCGACTCTCCGAGCTGGGGCGGCGGCAGGAGGCCCTGCAGGCCTCCCAGGAGGCCGTGAAGCACTACCGGAAGCTGGCAGACCGCAACCCCGACGCCTTCCTCCCCAACCTGGCCGGGAGCCTCAACAACCTGGGCATGATCCTCTCCGAGCTGGGGCGGCGGCAGGAGGCCCTGCAGGTCACCCAGGAGGCCGTGAAGCACTACCGGGAGCTGGCCGACCGCAACCCCGACGCCTTCCTCCCCAACCTGGCCGGGAGCCTCCACAACCTGGGCATTCGGCTCTCCGAGCTGGGGCGACGGCAGGAGGCCCTGCAGGCCTCCCAGGAGGCCGTGAAGCACTACCGGAAGCTGGCAGACCACAACCGTGACGCCTTCCTCCCTGACCTGGCCGGGAGCCTCAATAACCTGGGCAATCGGCTCTCCGAGCTGGGGCGACGGCAGGAGGCCCTGCAGGCCTACGAAGAGGCAGTCTGCTCTTTGCAGCCCTTCTTCCTTGCGCTTCCCGCAGTCTTCGCGAACTGGATGGGCATCATGGTGCGCAACTACTGGGAAGCCTGCCAGGCGGCGGGCCGGGAGCTGGATAGGGAACTGCTGGTGCTGGTGCTGGAGGTATTTCAGCGGCTGGAGAGGGAGGACGAACCCTAAGTAGGGGCGAGGCATCCCGCGACGCTGGCACTGTGGTACACGCGCTCTGCATAGGATGCGCCAGCGCTCAAGCCGATGATACTTTGGAGGATGCCTCGCCCCTACCGCTGCGGATCGCGTGCCCTTCGAGCCCTCAGAGCGTGTCTGAGAATTTAACCGATAAGATGTCTGAGGGGCCCTCTCAGCTATCAGCTCCACAGGGGGAGGTGTGGAGGGGAGCTCCCCTCCACGGAAACCCCACTTTTCCGGCCTGCACCTGCCTTTCTCGGCCCTTTCCGCGGGAATCTGGGCCGAGGCCAGGCAGGTCGAGGGCGGAAGAAGGACTTTTTCCGGAGGGGCTTCGCCCCTCCGGGCCTCCCCATAGCAGAAGCAACGGCATTTCTCAGACACACTCTCAGCGGAATGACGCAGGCCCTCACCCCGCTCACACAGCGGCCTGCACGTCAACGGCGCGGCATCTCCGCCAACCGCGCCGTGGGCCGCCAGCGTAATGTCCAGAACGTCAGCCCGCTCAGGACGAAGATGCCGGTGCTCACCAGGAAGAGCGCCTGAAACCCCGCCCGCTCCACCACCTGGCCGCCGATGGCCAGCCCCAGGATCTGTCCCAGGCCGATGACCCCGTTGTAGATCCCCACGGACCCCGCCCGGGTGCGCGCCGTGCCGCTCTCCGCCGCGTACACCATGGACGTGGCCGTGAAGGCGGAGTACGCGAAGCCCCGAAAGACCTGCACGCCGGCCAACGCGATCAGCCAGCGACTCAACGCCACATAGCCCAGCAACACCAGCCCCAGCCCGACGCCCCCCATCGCCAATACCGGCGCCCTGCCCAGCCCGTCCGACAGGATCCCGACCAGGTTCATGAAGGGCACCTCGGAGATGGCCGCAAGCCCCCACAGCCAGTTGGCCGTTGACTTGGGATACCCCAGGCTAAACAGGAAGTTCGGCCACATGGAGTAGGCCGCCCAGAAGGCGCACATCCACAGCAGCACGCCCGCCAGGAAGGCCATCGGCAGCCGGGCGCCCTCCGCCGGGGCCTCCTCGGCGGGTTCCGCCCGGGCGGACGGCTCGGAGGTCGCCTCCCGGATGATGAGCGCCACCAGGCCCGCCGACAGGAACAGCAGCGCCCCCAGCGCGTACACCTGACGCATGCCCAGGTGGTCGATGATCGGCTTGGCGCCGAACGCGCCCACGGCGAAGGAGAGCGAGCCGAATCCCCGGTAGGAGCCGATCCGACGGCCACGGGAGGCGCTGGTGGCCAGCAGGTCCCCCATAAAGGCCAGGCTGGTGGTCGTGTAGGCGGCCATGGCCGTCGCCTCCAGGACACGCACCCCCCACGCGAAGCGATAGCCCGGCGCCATGGCCAGCAGCCCAAAGGAGATCCCCATCCCCAGCAGGCCGCCCACCACCAGCGGCTTGCGCCTCCCCATCCGGTCCGACGCCCGCCCCCACAGGTAGTTGGCCACCAGCAGCACGACGGCATACGTGGTCAGGATGGCGGAGATACGCGCATAGCTGGCGCCCAGGGACTCCAGATAGAGGGAGAGCATCGGCGCCGTGGCGCCCACGGCGATGTAGACCAGGAACAGGACGATCGTCAGCAGGCGGACGCTATCCATGTCCCCCGCCCATCACGGCAGCAAGCGGGCTGCCGGGCGGAAGCCACGGGGCACGAACCGCTCCGCATACATCACGCCGCACTGGATCCCCAACGCCCGGTCGCGAGCCTCCATGCGCTCCATCACGTCCACCCCATCGTGCTCCCGCAGCCATTCGAGCTGGCTCTCATGGGCGGCCAGCATCTTGCGCTTCAGCTCATACACCTCGGTGATGTCCACGTACTCGGCCGCCTCCACGCGCACGTCATGGGCCACATCCATGTAGTAGATGCGCGCCGGATGATCGGAGGCCGGATGCGCCGTGCGGATGTGCGGCACGGTGGCGATGTAGTTGGCGCTGAAGGCCAGCTGCCCGGCGGCCACGTGATCCGGATGGTACGCCTCCGGCCAGTGGGTGAAGATGATGTCCGGCCGTGCCTGGCGCAGCATATCGATGAACGCCTCACGGGTCTGGCGATCGTAGAACAGCTCCCCATCCGGGAAGCCCATCCAGAACACCTCGGCGCCGATGACGGCCGCGGCCGCCCGGGCCTCCTTCTCACGGATCACCGCCAGCTCGGCCGGTGGGATCTCCAGATGTCCCTTGTCGCCGTTGGTGGCGTAGCACATCATCACGTGATGACCGGCCAGCGCATAGCGAGCCAATGTCCCCCCACAGGCGATCTCGATATCGTCCGGGTGGGCCCCCACGGCCAGCACTCGTAGCTTCTCGTCCACGGGTCTCCTCCTGATCCTCCGTGTCGTCCCTTGAAGTAAGTTTCTTCGGAGGGACTGCGCCCCCCTGAGCTACCCCAGGAATGCAGGAACATGCTCCCAAAGGTGTCTGAGGATCTCCCTCAACGACCAGCCCTCCGGGCCTCCCCACAGCAGAAGCAGCGGCATTTCTCAAACACATTCCAAACAATGGAGCCAGTAGCGGCGGACCTCATGCCGCTGCGGGCTGAGCATGGGAGCTCAGCCTGCCGTTGGATTGTTCAAGTTCTAGATGGTTTCTCCACATAGCATTGCGTTTCAGGCGGGCGCTCCTGGCGATTATAGCACCCCCCGCTGCCGATGCAACCGCAACCGCGGATGTAGTGGGCTCAAGAGCATGGGAAAACGCAGAGATGCCTAGCACCCCCCCAGCGGCCGGGCTCCCACGCCCGGCCCTATTGATCCGGGCAAGATAGCGCCCGCACGCTCACGCCGACGCCAGGAGGGACGCGGGGGCGATGGGGCGACGCTCCCGGATCGATCGCTCCACCGCCTCGATCATGGCCGTCACGGACACGCCATCCTCCACGGGGACGGCCGGCTCGCCGCCGTCCAGGACACAGTCCACCAGGCTGCGCAACGCGCCCCACCACGTCGGCGGCAGCTTGAAGCGCTGCCACAGCGCCGGCCGGGTGAACATGTGCTTCCCGAACTTATCCGAGGAGAGCTCGAAGCCCTGCCGCTTGCCGTCAAAGTGCAACCGCCCCTGGCTCCCGTAGACCGTCATCTCAAACTCCACGATGTCCGGCCAGGCCTCGGGCAAGATCCAGGCAGTCTCAAAGGTGACGAAGGTCTGCTCGAATCGGACGACGGCCTGAATGGCATCAAAGGCGTCGATCCCCTCGGCCGCCAACACTCGCTTCACCCCGACGGCATACACCTCCTGCGCCTCCTGCCCCAGGAACCACCGGAACAAGTCCATCGTATGGGCGAAGAGGAACCATTGCGGGCCGGACTTCCCCGCCCAGGAGAGCATCTGCCGGGGCACCCAGATGGTATCGGCCAGCCGCACGTGCGCCATGACGGGGTCGCCGATCTCCCCCGAGCGGATGGAGTCCCGCACGGTGAGGAGCCCGGGATTCCAGCGCAGCCCCAGGTTCACGGTCATCTTGACGCCCCGCCGGCGGGCCGCCTCCGCCATCTGCCGGGCCTCCCGAGCACTGGTCGCCAGCGGCTTCTCCACCACCACATGCTTCCCCGCCTCGATCATCCGCATGACCGGCTGGAAGTGGGCGAAGTCCGGGGTGGCCACGCTCACCACCTCCGCCTCCGAGGCGGCGACCTCCTCGATGTCCGTGGTGAACCGGCACCCGAACCGCTCCCCGACAACCCTGGCCCGCTCCGGGTCGAGGTCCATGACGTAGACCAGCTCCGAACGCGGATACTCGTGGTAGGCCTCGGCGTGCTGCTCGCCGATCAGCCCCACGCCGATGACGGCGGCCTTCACCTTTCGCTGAACCATCTCCCCCTCCTGAAGAACGGCACGATCGAACCTCCGAGAGAGCGGTGGTATCCCCCTATATCTTGGCATGGGTAGCGAAGGGCAGTGCCCTTTGCTACCCAAAGGGCCAAACCAGAGGGAGCACTCACCGAGTCGCTCCTACAACTTATCCGAAACAAATGACACGGTCGCTTGTTCCTTTTACCATGCGAAGATCAATAAGATCGAGAAGACGGAAGTGCATTATGGAGAGCCTACGAGCGTAGGAAGCGGCCTCGATATACTCCTTTCCATGCCCTTCCTGGTGTCTTGGAAATTTACCAGCAAAGTGTCTGAGGGGCTCCTTCAGTTAAGCTCCACAGGGGGAGGTGTGGAGGGGACCTCCCCTCCACGGAAACCCCGCTTTTCCGGCCTGCACCTGCCTTTCTCGGCCCTTCCCGAAGGGTCCAGGCCGAGGCCGGGCAGGTCAAGGGCGGGAGCATGGCTCTTTCCGGAGAGGCTCCCCACAGCAGAAGCAACGGCATCTCTCAGACACACTCCCAGATACGAACTTCTCACCTCTCATCAGGGACAGCCACAAGGGCTGCCTCATTGGGATCAAGTTAAGCGACATAGAAGCGTGGCCCCGCACCTCTGGGGTGGCTCGGAGAGGCG
>JAADGJ010000066.1 GCA_013152435.1 Chloroflexota bacterium
GTCGTGTGGGTGCCTGGTCCGCAGGAGGATTCCTGATGATTCGCCCCCTTTTCCCCCCTTTTTGTTGTAAACGTATTTCAGGACTTGACATCAGACACACCCCTAGAATGTGTCTGAAAATTTACCAGCAAGGTGCCTGAGGGTCCCCCTCAACGACCAGCTCCACAGGGGGAGGTGTGGAGGGGCCCTCCCCTCCACGGAAACCCCTCTTTTCCGGCCTGCACCTGCCTTTCTCGGCCCACCTCGAAGGACCCAGGCCGAGGCCGGGCAGGTCGAAGGCGAGAGAAAGGCTTTTTCCGGAGGGGCGGAACTCCTCCCTCAGTCCCCCGGTGCTACACCAGGCAGGCGAACGCACCGTGATGTCCCGTGCGGCCATGTTCGGCCCGATGGGAGAAGAACTCGTCCACATGGCACGCCGTGCATATCCCCGCCACCTCGATCCGCTGGACGCCCGCCTCCCGCAGCAACCGCGCGTTCGCCGCCCACAGGTCGAAGGAATGCGCTCCATCGTCCCATCGGGGCAGCAACCCATCCGGGGACCCGAAGGCCGCGATCACCTCACGCACGACCTCAGGGCCCACCCGATAGCAACACGGGCCGATGGCCGGCCCGATGCCCGCGATGAGGCTCTCCGGGCGGGAGCCGAACTCCCGCCGCATGGCATCCACCAGGGCCGTCGCGATGCCGGCCACCGTGCCCCGCCACCCCGCATGGGCCACCCCGATGGCGCGCCGATCCGGATCGTAGACGATGAGCGGCACACAATCGGCGAAGCGGAGCAGCAACGTCACACCGGGCTCGTCCGTGACCAGCCCATCGCAGGCGGGCACGACCTGCCCGCACATCTCCCGCCCCACCCGCTCTACGCGAGCTCCATGCACCTGCTGCGGGCTCACCAACGTGGCGGGGTCCACGCCCAAAGCCACGCACAGCCGACGGTGATTCTCGGCGACCCGCTCCGGAGCATCCCCCCGGGCCGTCGTCAAATTGAGCGACGCGAAGGGCGCGGGGCTGACGCCCCCCAGCCGGGTGCTGACGGCATGGCACACCCCTCGCTGCTCGGCCAGCTCCGTGAACTGATAGAACGTAACCCCTTGAACGGTGCGTCGAAACATGAGCAGCCGCGTTATCCCAACAGACCGGTCGGCTGACGGCGCGGCCGAGGCGAGCCCCCATCGCCCGTACGGCCACGTCGCCTGGGAGGGAGCCCCCCCAGGAAGCGAAACGCCCACGCCTCATCACAGGCGCCGCAGATCAAGCAGCCGGCCGAATCGATCGGGCAGGGCTGCCCCGGCCGGCCGCGTTCCGCCAGACGACGCTCCATGCGCCAGTAGCTCTCCCGGATCGCCGGGTTCACGATCCGCCAGGGCAAGGGACGGTCCTGGGGCCACGCCCCCAGATACTCCTCGGCCGAGAGCCCGCACTCCGCCATCGCCCGGCGAAAGGCGGGGATCGATAGCTCCTCCACACGCAACAACACCTGGGCCAGGCGGCGGTCGCCACGGGCCAACACCCCTTGCACGGCAGCCCACTCGGGCGAATCCGCCCGGACGCCGACCCGATGTGGAGCGAGCTGCCGTTTGATCCACCGCTGTCGCCGCTTCAACACCTCCACGGGCGCCATCGGCTCCCACTGGAAGGGCGTGTGCGCCTTGGGCACGTAGGGGGTCGTGTTGATCGTGATGCGGCGTGAGAAACGCCCCCGGGCCTCCAACACGAAGTCGACCAGCGCCTGGATGTCCGCATCCGTCTCGGTGGGATGCCCGACCATGAAATACAGCTTGAGCTGCGGGAACCTCAGGCGCTCGGCCAGATCCACCGCGGCCAGCAGATCCTCCTCTCGCTGTGTCTTGCTGATCACGTCCCGCAGCCGCTGCGACCCTGCCTCCGGCGCGATGGTCAACGTCTGCGTGCCGCTCTCCGCCAACAACTCCACCAGCGGCACGCTGATGGGATCCGTGCGCATGGACGAGACGCTGACCCGGGCGCCCATGCGGCGGAGCTCCTCGGCCAGCCGGTCGATCTCCGTGTGGTCGGACACGGCGGCCGCGACCAGCCCGAGCTTGTCCCGATGCCGGAGCCCCTCACGCGCCCAGTCCAGGATGACATCCACCGGCACCTCACGGGGCGGGCGGTAAATGTAACCGGCCAGGCAGAAGCGACAACCCCGCCCACACCCGCGCGCGATCTCCATGAGATGCAGATCGCCGAACTCGGTATCCGGCGTGTACAGACAGGAAACGGTGGGATGCGCCGTCAGATCGCGCACCCACAGCCGATCGATGGGACGCCAGTCCGGCCGCGTGGGATCGTTATGGTGAACGAGCGGCACGTAAACGCCGGGAAGCTCCGCCAACCGCTCCAGCACGTCCCCCCGGGATGAATCAGCGGCATCTCGGAGCCGCTCGGTGAGGTCCCCGATGATCCCCTCCGCCTCACCGATGACGATGGCGTCGAAGAAGGGGGCCACCGGCTCCGGATTCATGCTAAGCGCCGGACCGCCTCCCAGCACCAGCGGCCAATCCTCGTCCCGATCCTCGGCCAGCGGCGGGATGCCCGCCTGTCGCAGCATCTCCACCACGTGGAAGTAATCCATCTCATAGGAGACGGTGAAGGCGAGGACATCGAACTCATCCACCGGCCGCTGCGACTCCAGGGAGATCAGCGTCCGTCCCGCCTGGAGGCCACCCTTGTCCCAGAAGACGCGCTCACATACCACATGCGGCCGCTCGTTGAACGCACGATAGATCGTCTGCAGGGCCAGGCTGGACATCCCCACGTAATACGTGTTGGGATACGCCAGCGCGATCCGCAGCCGACCTCCCCAGTCCTTATAAATCGTGCCCTGCTCTCGATCCAGGATCCGCCGGGCTCGTGCAATCTCTTCCCACTTCATCCGCCGCTTCCCTTCGCCATCCCCCAACCCTTTCCATCGTTCACCCGCTTACCTCACGAACCCATCGTAGATCCATCCCTGTAACACCGCGGTCCAGGAAGAGTAACGCACCGGGTCCGGCAGATAGGACCATACCAGGGCGAGGGCTTCCCGCAGATCCAGGAAGGCCCGTCGCCGCCAGGGCATGGACGACACGGCCACGTCCGGGGTCGGGCTGGGGTATACGGCAACGCCCTCCCGGTGGAACATCCGGTACGTCCGATACAGATGCAACGGGTGGCTCACCACGATCGCCCGTCGCCATCCATGACGGCGCATGAGGCTCGCGGCCACCTGCGCATCCTCCCAGGTGGAGAGGGAGCCCTCGGCCAGCCGGATATGCGAATCGGGGACGCCCCACGCCAGGGCCAGGCGGCGGGCCACAGCCGCGGCGGAGGCGGAATCGCCCGTGAACCCACCGGTCAGCATCAGATAAGGCGCCCATCCCTCCCGATAGAGGTTAACGCCGTGCTGGGTGCGACTGCGAAGATCGGGACCCGGCTGGCCATCCGGCAGGACCCGGGCCCCCATGACGATGATCACGTCCGCCTGCTGTCGCCGATCGACCTGTCCGTAGCGATCGATTCGCCATCCCAGGCCGACGATTCCCAGGATCCCTCCCAGGATCAGGATCCCCAGCCCACAGGCTATACCACGCAACCGATTCCACATGAACACGATTATAGCATGGCGCATTCGCGCCACCAAACGATCTCCGTCACGCCCCTATTCCGCCGAGGCCTCCCGCTCCCGTCGAAAGTCCACGAAACGATACCCCACCCCGCGCTCGGTCAGGATGTACTTCGGATGGTTCGTGTCCTCCTCGATCTTCTGCCGCAGGTAGGCGATATACAGACGCAGCAGCTGGATATCATCCCGATACTCGAATCCCCAGACTTTCTGCAACAGGACCTCGGAGGGCACCACCCAGCCCGCGTTCTGCACCAGATGGTAGAGGAGCCGCCACTCCGTCGGGCGGAGGTTCACCCGCTTGCCGTCCACGATCACCTCGCGGCGGGCGAAGTCGATCTGCAGCCGATCATCGACCTTGATCACCTCGTCGGAGCGCACCGAACGATCGGTGGCCCGACGCAACACAGCTTTGCAACGATCGCTTAGCTCCAAAGGGCTGAACGGCTTGGTCACGTAATCGTCCGCGCCGCCCGAGAAAGCCAGGTGCTTATCCCCCTCCTCTCCCTTGACGGTCAACATGATCACCGGCACATCGGAGATCTCCCGGATCGCCCGCAACGCCTCAAAGCCATCCATCTCCGGCATCATCACATCCAGGATCACCAGATCGGGCAACTCGGTGCGTACCTTCTCCACCGCCTCCAGGCCGTTGGATGCGGTGATCACCCGGAAGCCATCGAGTTCCAGGTTCTTCTGGATGAATTGGACCATTCTCGGCTCATCATCAGCCACGAGAATCAGCTTTCCGGCAAAGGGGTTGCTCATAAATCTCCTCTTCCTGGGTGCATCCCACCGCGGGCTGCAGGCTCATCAAAGATTGTATCATGCCTCAGGGCCCTCGGCAACACAAGGCGAAAGCCGGTAGCGTATCCAAAGGGATCAGAAATGACAAGCTGATGCACGATCCCCAAACGCCAGCCGTTGACAAAGCCCCCCTGCGATGGTACATTGAACATGCCTGCCACGTGCACAAATCCGTACGATAGATGGTGAGAGAGGCATGACATACTCAGCCTGGTTTCAGTGCATCCGAGGCTGCCCCGGTCGTTACTCCCTCTACGAGGTCATCTACGAATGCCCCTCCTGCGGCGGCCTGCTTGAGGTGGCCCACGACGTGGAAGCGCTACGGGACCGCAGCGCCTCCGCCTGGATGCGCCTGTTCGAGCAACGGGCCCGCACCACCCAGTGGCCCTACGGTTCAGGCGTCTGGGGTAAGAAGGAATGGGTCGTGCCCGACATCGACGATGACAACATCGTCTCCATGTACGAGGGACACACGAACCTCTTCTGGGCCGAACGCCTGGGCCGACAGATCGACCTTCCCGATCTGTGGGTCAAGCTGTGCGGCAACAGTCACACGGGCTCGTTCAAGGATCTGGGCATGACGGTGCTGGTCAGCGTGGTGCGCCAGATGATCGCGCAGGGCAAGCCGATCCGCGCGGTGGCCTGCGCCTCCACCGGAGACACGTCGGCGGCGCTGGCCGCATACGGCGCGGCCGCGGGCATCCCCACCATCGTGTTCCTCCCTCGCGGCAAGGTGAGCACAGCGCAGCTCATCCAGCCCATCGCCAACGGCGCCCTGGTCCTGGCCCTGGATACCGACTTCGACGGCTGCATGCGCATCGTCAAGGAGGTCACCAAGGACAACACCATCTACCTGGCCAACTCCATGAACTCTCTGCGCATCGAGGGGCAGAAGACGGTGGGGATCGAGATCGTCCAGCAATTCGACTGGGCCGTGCCCGACTGGATCATCATCCCGGTGGGGAACCTGGGCAATATCGCCGCGCTGGGCAAGGGCCTGCTGCTCATGCGAGAGCTGGGCCTTATCGAGAAGCTCCCCCGGCTGGTGGCCGCGCAATCGGCCAAGGCCAACCCGCTCTACCAGAGCTACCTGCGGGGCTTCGAGGAGAAGGTGACCATCCGGGCCCAGAAGACGCTGGCCTCCGCCATCCAGATCGGCAACCCGGTCAGCTATGAGAAGGCGGTGCGGGTGCTGCGTCAGTTCGACGGCATCGTGGAGCAGGCCACCGAGCACGAGCTGGCGAACGCATCGGCCATGGCCGACCGCACCGGCATGTACACGTGCCCGCACACCGGCGTGGCCCTGGCTGTGCTCTTCAAACTGGTACGCAAGGGCGTCATCCACCGGGACGATCGAGTGGTCGTCATCTCCACAGCGCACGGTCTGAAGTTCACCCAGTTCAAGCTGGGATATCATGAGGACACGCTGGACGAGGTGGAGGCCACATACGCCAATCCGCCCGTATACCTCCCCGCCGATGTGAAGGTGGTGCGAGAGGTGCTCGACCGTCGGCTGGAGGAGGCCGGGCGGTGATCCAGGAGCACGACCTGACGCTGTGCGGCCGGCGCATCGTGCTACGTCCCTTCACGGAGGCCGACCTTCCCACCGCCCTGGCCTGGTACCAGGACGAGGAGGTGCTGCGCCTGAGCGAGGGGAACGACATCGACGCCCGATCGGTGGAGGACATCCGCCCCATCTACGAGTACCTCTCCCAACACGGCCTCCTGTTCATCATCGAGGTGAACGGGCGCGCCATCGGCGAGATCTGCCTGGAGCGCATGAACCTGCCCTGGGTGAACGAGCGCTACCCCGGCGAACGGATCTACCGCCTCCCCATCCTCATCGGCGACAGGCGGTACTGGGGGCAGGGCTACGGGACCGAGGCGGTAGAGCTGCTCCTGGCCTACGGATTCGATCAGTTGGGCGCCGATCGCTTCTACATCCCGGGCGTGTGGGGGTTCAATCAGCGCAGCCTACGCCTGTGGCGCCACTTCGGGTTTCGAGAGGTGGACTTCCGGCCTGTGGTGCTGGATCGACGCGGGCGCATCGACGAGACCGATGAGATCGATCTGACGCTGACCCGGGCGGAGTGGAAGGCATATCAGGAGCGCCGGAGGGTTGGTCTCCATGAATGAGCGCGAGCTATCCCGTTATAGCCGACAGATCCTGTTCCCCGCGCTGGGGGAGGCCGGCCAGCGCCGCCTCCTGCGCTCGCGCGTGGCCGTCATCGGGTGCGGGGCCACCGGCAGTGTGATCGCGAACCTCCTGGCCCGGGCGGGCGTCGGATACCTCCGGGTTGTGGATCGGGACTTCGTGGAGCTGAACAACCTGCATCGCCAGATCCTGTTCGACGAGGAGGACGCGGCCGAGGCGTTGCCTAAGGCGGTCGCTACGGCCCGCAAGCTGCGCCGGATCAACAGCCAGATCACCGTGGAGGACATGGTCGCGGACGTGAACCCGGGCAACGTATCGAGCCTGATCCAGGATGTGGACCTGGTCATGGACGGGACCGACAACATGGAGACGCGTTACATGCTGAACGACGCCTGCGTGCGCCTGGAGAAGCCGTGGATCTACACCGGCGCCGTCGCCTCCTACGGCATGACGATGACCATCATCCCACATGAGACGGCGTGCCTGCGCTGCGTGATGCCGGAGCCGCCCGCCCCGGGCTCCCTGGCGACCTGCGACACGGCCGGCGTGCTGGGCCCGGCCGTCTCCGTGGTGGCCTCCATCGCCGCCGGCGAGGCGCTGAAGTGGCTCTCGGGAATGGCCGAGATCTCCCGGGGGATGCTGCACTTTGATCTGCTGGACAACCGCCTGGAGCGCTTCGAGATCAAGGGGCCTCGCCCTGACTGTCCCACCTGCGGCCGGGGCGAGTATGCGTTTCTGGAAGCGGAAGCAGGCACCCAGTCGGTGACTCTCTGCGGGCGCAACGCCGTGCAGGTGTCCGCGACGGGAGGCTCCCCGCCGGACCTGTCCCAGCTCGCCCGCTCCCTGGAGAAGGTCGGCCGGGTCCGGGTGACCCCCTACCTGCTGCGGGTTCAGGTGGACGACTACGAGTTCACCATCTTCCCCGACGGCCGGGCCATCATCAAAGGAACCGACGACCCGGCCCTGGCCCGGGCATTATACGCCCGTTACATCGGGCATTAGAGGGAAGGTCCGCCCCACAGAAGCAAGGGCGAAACGAGTTCCCAGATTAGGACATTTTGGGCATCTGTGATATAAAACACCACATTCGTTTATACAAGCCACAAGCCGAGAAGGCCAGGCGCAAAGCGGGAAATCAGGAGTGACATCCGCTTCTCGCTCCAGCACTCGGGTGCATTCCAGGTCCCGGAGCGCGATCACACCGGTATAGCGATCACGCTCTCCAACCGAGACGAAAGCCGCAGAGGCGGCGGACGAAGAGTCTACACTTCCACCATCCCCACAAGCCAAGCCGACGCTTCTTCGCCGAGGCGTTCCACTCATACACCCTCACCTCCATCAACCACGCCTCAACCTTTGATCCGCGAGGCGGCTACAGCCCGGAACGCACGGGAGTAAATCAGACATCGATCGCTGAAGAGCTGCGAGGATTCCCCGGGTCTTAGCAGCCCCATCGGTTTCGTCGTGGTAACCTTACCAGGGAATCGCCCCAGGGCATGCTGCCGCCTTAAATACGCCCAAGATGTACTTTCCGACATCCCCCAGACCCTGCACGGCAACTGTGCGAGGAGGAGCCGACAGAATGAACGACCACCAACCCACTCGACTTCAGTCACCCGCCTGGAGACGGGCGCTCCGCATCTGGCCTCATCTTCTGCTGTTGTTGACGATCACGCTCACGCTGATCGCGATGGAACAGCCGCTCTACGCAGCCTCGATCACGGTGAACACCACCCACATGGCGGTCGCCAACGATGGGCGTTGCTCGCTCATCGAGGCCATCATCGCCGCCGAAACCGACTCCGCATCCGGCAGCAAAAGCGGCGAATGCCCGGCCGGACACGGCGCCGACATCATCGTACTCACCCCATCCACGTACACGCTCACAGCGGTCTATACCGACAAGGTGGGGTCCTTCTTCATCGGCCCCACGGGATTGCCTCCGATCCTCTCCGCCATCACTATCGAGGGCAATGGGGCCACCATCCGCCGGGCGAGCAACGCGCCCGAGTTTCGCATCCTGGTCTTTGGAGGGGCGACCGGCCGGCTCACGCTCAACAACCTGACCATCCGCGGCGGCTACACCTCGGGCGAGGAAACCGGCCCGGCGATCTGGGGCGGCGGCGACGGTGTCTTGACGTTGAACAACGTCGCCATTAAGGACAACATCTCCCATCATACGAGCAACCCCAGGCCCGTCGACGGGAGCATCAACGTGGGGCCTCTCACCCTGATCATGAACAACAGCAGCGTCACAGGAAACACCGGCGCCCATGGTATGGGGCTGTTGTTGTCTGAGGTGAAGGCCGTATTCACCAACAGCATCATCGCCAGCAACAACGACGTAGGGGTCTCCGCATACGGAAGCGACATCACGTTCATCGGTGGGGCCGTCCGCGACAACGCGTTCGTGGGGGTCGAGGCAGCCAAGAGCCGCGTGCGCATGGAGGGCGTGCGGGTGAGCGCCAATCGAGATGGCGGCCTCGATATATCCCAAAGCACGCTGACGATGATCAATAGCCAGGTCGTCGACAACGTGGTCCGTAAGGATTTTGGCAACCTCGCCGCGGGCATCGCCATTCGCTCCAATTCCGCCGTCACCCTGACGCAAAGCTCGGTCACCGGCAACCGGGAGTTCAATTACCCCTCCTCGACGGAGGCCTCCGGCGGCGTGATCGGAGAGGATGGCATCAAAGTGATCGACTCGGCGCTGACGCTGATCCGCAGCCTGGTCACCGATGACCTGACACAGGACAACGTCGATCTCGCCCTCGCCTTTTACGGCACTGATCTGGTCATCGACAACAGCACGGTGAGCGGCTCAGCCACTTCTCAGATCTACCTGGGCGACGCCGAGTCGGTGAGCATCTACCACAGCACGATCGTGTCCAGTGATGATGATCCTATCGCCTTGTATAACATCGGCGTCGATCATCAGGTCGTCAAGATCAGCAACAGCATCGTCGAATCGTGCGGTGAATATGTCACATCGCTCGGGTATAACATGACCAGCTCCAAATGGTGCGGATTCAAGGCCACCGGCGATGTCCTGGATACCAACCTCGACGGCTACCTTGGGCCCCTCCAGGACAACAGCGGCATCACCCATACCCACGCCCTGCTGTCGGGCCCGGCCGTCAATGCCATTCCACCCCACGTGAACGGCTGCGACCCCGGGCAAAGCCGGGATCAGCGAGGCTATCTGCGGGCGGGCGGCACCGGAAAGGGGGACGACTCTTGCGATATGGGCGCGTACGAGGCCAGCTCAGCCCGCGGTTCCGGGGCCAGGACACACCTTCCGCTCATGATGAAGCGCTAACCCAACGATCACAACGCGCTCCACCATGCCGATAGCGGGCTCCATCCCCAACCGCAGCACACATCGCCACGTCCGCATGCGGGAAGCCGATGCTCCTTGCTCCCAACCTCCTTCTATGGCATAATCCCTATCGCCTACATCCTATGCATTTGCACATCCATTCTAAGGAGGAGACCGATGAAGATCCGAATCGAGTACTGTGCCGCTTGAAACTACACGCCCAGAGCCGTCAGGATGACGGAACAGCTTCTGTCGGACTTCGAACCCCAGATCGAGGAGCTCACACTGATCCCCTCTGATGGCGGCGTCTATGAAGTTGAGGTAGACGGCGAGCTGATTTACTCGAAGAAACAGACGGGGCGCCACGCGGAGTACGAAGAGGTGAAGCAAGCGATACAGAAGAAGCTCGGTCAATAGGGATCGGTCAGCAGAAAATCGAAAGCCCTCCCAAATGGGAGGGCTTTTACTCATCATTTTGGAGACCACACCTGCACAGGGGCACATCACGCCGCCTCGCGATCTACTCCTCATGCACCTCCCACCGCCCCTGCACCTCCTCTCGGGAATGCCATCCTGAGGCATCCCAAACATCCCGCCGCTGCCAGAAGTGGATCGTGACGCGCGGTCGTCCATGAGGCGCGGCGGTGGTCTCCGGCGGCGATGCCGGCAGCAGGGCTCGCTCCAGGAGGCCGCGCAGGATGGCCACGCCGGCACGGGCGGCCAGGCCGACGACGCCCACGGCGATGGGCACAGCCGCGCGGGCGAGCAAGGCGGGCAACTGAGACCGGGTCGGGGCAGGCACGGCATCCGGGGACCGCCCGCAGCGCGGGCAACGGGGCTCCAACACCGGATAGGCAGCCCCACAATGCGGACACACTCTTTGAACAGAGGACGCCATTTCCATCCCTCCCCACCCGTTTCGGACACCCGATGAGCGCTCCCGTCAAGATGTAGTATAACCAATCGCTCGCCAGGTGCCAACTTCCCGCAAAAGGCAACTGTTCGAAGCGCGCCAAAGAGCGGCTTCATGAACCACCAGTGTAACGCCGCCACCGCGGGCTGAGGGGCGAGTTTTCGAATAAATTTGACAAACCATAGGTTCTGACTTATACTTCGCCGTTGTGAGGGGCTGTAGCTCAGCTGGGAGAGCGCTTCAATCGCACTGAAGAGGTCAGGGGTTCGAATCCCCTCAGCTCCACTGGTTTATCGTCTGCGGCATAGGATCCGGCCCAGACGGATTCCATGCCCTAGGCGATAAGCGAACAGGCTGTGAACAGGAGTAGTAGGCCAGCCCCACAGCGAGTCGGGAAAGACCAGGTGGGAGCCCGATCACGGTGGCAATGGGGCCCGCCATAAAGGCCGAACTCGCCTGGGAGCCCTGGCCCTCAAACCTACATTAGGGGACAGCGGGAGCGCCCGTTATCGCGCATAGAGCGGTCGGAGATTGCACGGGGCTGTAGCTCAGCTGGGAGAGCGCCTCAATGGCATTGAGGAGGTCAGGGGTTCGAATCCCCTCAGCTCCACCTACTCGCTAGCTCCGACAACCAGGGTGGTACCGCGGAGAACCCCTTCGTCCCTGAAGGCGATGGGGTTTTCTTCTTATTATCAACCTATTCCGTTCAGGAAGTGATCGAATCACCCGCTCGCGACGTCAAAAGGAGGAAGATCCCATGCCCATCAAGGAATCCCAATGGATCTGGTTTGATGGCGAATTCGTGCCCTGGGCTGATGCGAAGGTCCACGTCTTGTCCCATGCGCTGCACTATGGCAGCAGCGTCTTTGAAGGGATTCGCGCCTACGAGACTCCCAAAGGGGTAGCGATCTTCCGGCTGGAGCCACACGTCAAACGCCTCATGAACTCCTGCAAGATCGCCCACATGCCCGTGCCTTACACCCCGGAGCAGATCTCCGAGGCCATCGCTGAGACGGTCCGCCGCAATCAACTGGGTTCATGCTACATCCGCCCGTTGGTCTTCCGCGGCTATGAGGTCCTGGGGGTCGACCCGCGCAGCTGCCCCGTGCACACGATCATCGCCGCCTTCGAGTGGGGCACCTACCTGGGAACGGAGGCGCTGGAACAGGGTGTGGATGTTGGCATCAGCACATGGCGACGGATGGCCCCGGACACCTTCCCCGCGCTGGCCAAGATCGGCGGTCATTACATCAACTCACAGTTCATGGTGATGGAGGCCCGGGACCGCGGCTTCGTCGAGGCCATCGCTCTGGACATCTATGGCTACGTCTCGGAGGGCAGCGGGGAGAACCTGTTCGTCATCCAGGATGGGATCATCTACACGCCGCCGTTGGGCGCCTCGATCCTGGGCGGGATCACTCGCGACAGCGTGATCACCATCGCTCGAGATCTGGGCTACGAGGTGCGAGAGCAGCTGATCCCCCGGGAGATGCTCTACATCGCCGATGAGATCTTCTTCACTGGCACGGCCGCTGAGGTGACGCCCATCCGATCCGTCGATGGGCAACAGGTGGGCGCCGGACGACGCGGGCCCATCACGAAGCGCATCCAGGAGCAGTTCTTCGGCATCACGCAGGGGAAGCTCCCCGACCCGTACGGGTGGCTGGACTACGTCTAATAAGGAGAGGACCCCATGGCAGCGCCAGACATCGTCCGCTGGGCGGATGTGGAGCCGGTCGAGATGACGCCCGGCCTATGGCGTCGGACGCTGGGCACGGGTGAGCGCGGCATGGTGGTGGAGATCCGAGCGGAGGAGGGCAGCACCGTCCCGGAGCACTCCCACCCGGCCGAGCAGATCGGCTACGTGGTCTCCGGCCAGGTGGAACTCACCATCGACGGCACAGCCTACCGCTTCGGTCCAGGCGACAGCTACGCGATCCCTGGTGACACGCCCCACTCCGCACGATTCCTGAGCGCCTGCGTGCTGGCCGAATATTTCTCGCCGGTGCGCGACGAGTATCGGAGGAGATGACGTGCGCTATCTGGCGCTGCTTGTGGCCCTGGTGGGCTTCATACGCCGGGGATGGACCTATTTCCAGGAGCGCATCGCGCCGGAGCTCTCATGCATGGCCCGTTCCCTGGCCGCCCTGGTCTACGGCTACCTGGCGACCACGATGGTGGGCTTGCTGGTGGCCAGCGGGTTCCTCATCGCCACCCGGCTCGGGCTCTCCGACGGCATCGAGTGGCGCCTGGGCCCCTACCTGATCTTCGCCGTCACACCGGGGGCGCTCGGCACCAATTTGCAGGGTGGACCGGGGCTGATCCTCCTGTCCGCCCTGGTGGGTTTCGCCGCCGCCTTCTGGGTCCGGATCCGCTGCGCCATCCAGATCCGACGAGACGCGCAGGAACGGGAGAGGCAGAGGGCACAAGAGCGAGAGACGAGGAAGGCCGCGTAAGGCGGATTGCGGGCTATATGTTGCGCATTACGTGTTGCGTGTTGCGTATTGCGTGTTGCGTATTACGTATTGCGTAATTGAGCAAGGAGTGAAGCGGATGAGCGACCGTTACGTACCGCAGGAGATCGAACCCAAGTGGCAAAAGAAGTGGGAGGAGGAAGGGCTATACCGCACGGTCGAGGACCCGAATCGACCCAAGTGGTACTTCCTGACCATGCTGCCGTATCCCAGCGGTGACCTTCATATCGGCCACTGGTATGCGATGACGCCTTCCGATGCCGCGGCGCGCTACAAGCGCATGAAGGGGTACAATGTCTTCTTCCCCATCGGGTTCGACGCATTCGGGCTGCCGGCCGAGAACGCGGCTATCCGGCATGGCATCCATCCTGCGCAGTGGACGTACCAGAACATCGAACGCATGCGCCGCCAGCTCAGGTCCATGGGGGCCATGTGGGCCTGGGACCGGGAGGTGATCACCGCCGATCCCCGTTACTACCGGTGGACGCAATGGTTCTTCCTCAAATTCTATGAGAACGGGCTGGCCTACCGGGACTTCATACCGGTCGACTTCTGCCCCACCTGCAACACGACGCTGGCCCGCGAGCAGGTGTGGGGCGAAGATCGCCACTGCGAGCGCTGCGGCACGCCGGTCATCAAGAAGGAGCTGAACCAGTGGCTCTTCCGCATCACCAAGTACGCGGAGGAGCTCCTGGACTTCTCCAAGATCGATTGGCCGGAGCGCGTCAAGGTCATGCAGACCAACTGGATCGGCCGCAGCGAGGGGGCCGAGGTCGTCTTCAAGATCGCACCGGAGTTCCTGCCGGATGGCGCCGATCCGTCCGAGGGGGACATGGTGGTGTTCACCACCCGGCCGGACACGCTGTGGGGCGCCACGTTCATGGTGCTCTCCCCGGAGCATCCGCTGGTGGATCGGATCACCACGCCGGAGCACCGGCAGGAGGTAGAGGCTTACCAGAAACAGGCCGCCCGGCTGGATGAGATCACCCGCACATCCAAGGAGCGGGAGAAGACGGGCGTCTTCATCGGCGCATACGCCATCAACCCCGTAAACGGCGAACGCATCCCCGTGTGGATCGCCGACTACGTGCTGATGACCTACGGAACCGGCGCCATCATGGCCGTGCCCGCCCACGACGATCGCGACTACGAGTTCGCGCTGAAGTTCGGGCTGCCCATCATCCCGGTCATCGATCGCACGGACGGACGGGCGAAGAGCCTGATCCGGCCGGGCGCCGTAGCCGAGGGCTTCATCGATCGCCTGCGGGAGGAGGGCTCCTCGCTCCAGGAGACGGACGAAGGCATCCTGGTCACGCTGGAGGGGGATGAGCAGGTCGATCGCTATGCGGCGCTGATCCGAGGAAACGTCCAGCCCGGGCACTGGTGCGAGATCGTGGGGCGTCGCTGGGAGTTCATCTTCCCCGACGGGACGTTGACGCTGGATTCGATCGCCGCGGATCGGGAGATCCTGCGACGCTGTCAGGCGCTGGACCCATCCCTGCAGGATCGCCGCACCACCATGGAGATGTTGAACGCCGTCCAGGGCTATCGGGATATCCTGTTCCACGCCGAATACGGCACCATGATCCACTCCGGCCCGTTCAGCGGCACGCCCGGCGACGTGGCGGTGAAGCGGGTCACCGAATGGCTGGAGGAGCAGGGCATCGGCAAGTTCGCCGTGAATTACCGGCTGCGGGACTGGCTGATCAGCCGACAGCGCATGTGGGGCGCGCCCATCCCCATCATCTACTGTCCCAAATGCGGGACCGTGCCCGTGCCGTACGAGGATCTGCCGGTGCTGCTGCCCGACGACGCGGAGTTCCTGCCCACCGGCGAAAGCCCGCTCAAATATCACGAGGGGTTCCGATACGTGAAGTGTCCCAAGTGCGGCGGCGATGCCGAACGCGAGACGGACACCATGGACACCTTCGTGTGCTCCTCCTGGTATCACTATGCCTATGTGAGCCCCTACTACAAGGCGGGCGAGCCCATCGGCCCCGACGACAAGCCGTTCGACCCGGAGAAGGGGGAATACTGGCTGCCGGTGGACCAATACACGGGCGGCATCGAGCACGCCACCATGCACCTGCTGTATACCCGGTTCTTCACCAAGGCCATGCGGGACATGGGCATCGTGGACTTCGACGAGCCCATGCTGCGGCTGTTCAACCAGGGCACGATCCTGGGCGAGGACGGCGAGAAGATGTCCAAATCCCGCGGCAACGTCATCGCCCCGGACGACCTGGTGGAACGCTACGGGGCCGACACGGTGCGAGCGTACCTGATGTTTATCGGCCCGTGGGATCAGGGCGGGCCATGGAACTCCCAGGGCATCGAGGGCGTGCGCCGGTTCCTGGACCGGGTGTGGAGCACGGTGACGGAGCCCCCGGCCCGGCCCGCCGACGGCCAGCCGTCCGAGGAGGACGTTCGGGCGCTGCGCCGTAAGACCCATCAGACGATCCGCAAGGTGACACATGACATCGAGAACTTCCGGTTCAACACGATGATCGCGGCGCTGATGGAGTTCAACAACTACCTGATGAAGGCCAAGGAGACGGCCGTGTACGGCACGGCCGCGTGGGATGAGGCCATCGACAACCTGCTCCTGATGATGGCGCCCTCCATGCCGCACATCAGCGAGGAGCTATGGCAGCGGCGGCATCCCGGTCCCAGCATTCACGTGCAGCCCTGGCCGGAATGGGACGAGGAGATCGCCAGGGAGGAGACGATCACGCTGGTCGTGCAGGTGAACGGCCGCGTGCGGGACCGGATCGAGGTGCCCGTCGACATCACGGAGGAGCAGGCCAAGGAGCTGGCGCTGGCCTCAAAGGGAGCGCAGCGCCACACGACCGGCAAGGAGATCGTGAAGATCATCTACGCGCCGGGCCGGCTGGTGAACATCGTCGTCCGATAGCAGGATCGCTACCGACGAGACAGGGGGCGCCAAGCCCCCTTTTTCTTTGGGAGGTTCCATGTTACTGGAAGACTGCAATTGGATGCAAGTCGAGGAGTATGTACAGCGCGACGATCGCATCGTGCTGGTGCTCGGATCCACGGAGCAGCACGGCTATCTCAGCCTGCAGACGGACACGCGCATCCCGTACGCGCTGGCCCGGGAGGTGGGGGAACGGGCGAACGTGCTGGTGGCGCCGCCCATTCCGTTCGGGGTCTCCCCCTACTTCCTGCGCTACCCGGGGACCATCTCGCTGCGAATCACCACGCTGCTGGCCATAGTAGAGGACGTGGTGCGATCGCTTTATCATCAGGGATTCCGTCGGGTGTTCGTCATCAACGGCCACGGCGGCAACGCGCCGGTACAAGGCTATCTGCGGGAACTGGCGAATGAGCTGCCGGGGCTGCGGGCGCACATGGTGGAGTGGTGGCGACTGCCGGCCGTGCAGGAGGCCTGCGCCGATCTGCCCACGCCACCCACCCACGCCAACTACCTGGAGAACTTCCCGTTCACCCGGCTGCCGGGTGTGACGCTGCCGGATGATCCCAAGCCACCCGTCGCGTTGGAGGTGATCGAGGGGGCGGACCGGGTACGTGCGTTGTTGGGCGATGGCTCCTTCGGCGGCGCGTACCAGCTGGACGACGCGACCATGGATCGCATCTTCGAGGCCGCCGTGGACGCGCTGCTGGAGGAACTGGATAAACTGGGCCCGGCCGGGCGCTAAGCAGCCACAGGGTGCCGCCCTAGGGATCGTCCCCACTTGAGAGGAGCCAGCGGGCGATCACCAGGACAATCCGTCTTGACAATGTTCCAAGCACGAGCTAGAATGTCCCCAGAGATACAGAGCAAGGAGATGTGCATTCATGGAGCGCGAGATCATCGCCACGGATCGCGCACCTGCCGCGGTGGGGCCCTACTCCCAGGCCGTGCGGGTGGGCGATTTCGTATTTACCGCCGGACAGATCGGCATCGATCCGGCCACCGGTAAGCTGCGCGAGGGTCTGGAGGCGCAGACCCGACAGATCCTGGACAACCTGCAAGCCGTGCTGGAGGCCGCCGGCAGCGGCCTGGAGCACGTCATCAAAACCACCATCTTCCTCACCGACATCGCCGACTTCGCCGCCGTCAACGCCGTGTATGCCACGGCCTTTCCAGAGCGACCGCCAGCTCGCTCCACCGTACAGGTCGCCGCCCTCCCCCTGGGCGCGCTGGTGGAGATCGAGGCTGTCGCCCTGGTACGCTAGCACGTGTCATCGCCCTCTTTGCTCGCGCGAGGCGTTTGCATCTCGTGGGGAAAGGGGGTATAATGCTTTTACCCTTCAGGAGGAGAAGCAGGCACGCATGGAACACGTGGATAACGCCCAGCCCGCCCCAGAGGAGCAGGGGAGCGCCGTTCCACCTCTACTCGAGGAGGAAGTACCCGAAGAACAAGATGTCCATCCCATGGCTGAGCTGCTGGACGCCGAGGATTTCAGCGACTTTCAACCCCGCACAGGCGAGATCCGAGACGGCGTCATCGTCAGCATCAGCCCCACCGAGATCCTGATCGACATCGGTGCCAAGACCGAAGGTATCGTCTCCGGCCGTGAATTGGAGCGGCTCGGCCCTGAGATCGAACAGCTCAAGCCGGGAGACCCCGTCGTCGCCTACGTCGTCAGGCCCGAGGACAAGGACGGCAACGTTGTCCTATCCCTGACTCGGGCGCAGCAGGAGCGCGATTGGCGACGAGCGGAGGAGTTGCTCCGCACCCAGGAGGTCTTCGAAGGCGTTGTCAGCGGTTACAACCGCGGCGGCCTCATCGTGAAACTGGGCAAAGTGCGAGGATTCGTCCCCAGGTCTCAGCTCTCCAACACACACCGCACCGAACAGACCGAGGAGGGCGATCCCGACGAGCCCTGGTGGGCCAGCATGGTTGGCACCACGCTGCAGCTGAAGGTCATCGAGCTGGACCGCCGCCGGAACCGTCTGATCCTGTCCGAGCGACAGGCGCTGCGCGAGTGGCGCAAGCATCAGAAGGAACGCCTTCTGGAAACCTTGAAGAAGGGGGACCGCGTCCGGGGACGAGTGAGCAGCCTAGCCAACTTCGGCGCCTTCGTCGATCTGGGTGGCGCAGACGGCCTGATCCATCTCTCCGAGTTGTCCTGGGAGCGGGTCAGCCATCCCAAAGAGGTGTTGAAGGTCGGGCAGGAAGTCGAGGTTGAGGTCATCAACGTCGACAAGGAGCGCAAGCGCATTGGATTGAGCTTGCGTCGATTGCAACCCGAGCCGTGGAGTGTGGTGCACGAGAAGTTCGCCGTTGGGCAACTGGTCGAGGGCACCATTACCAAGTTAATGGACTTCGGCGCCTTCGCTCGCATCGATGACGGCATCGAGGGACTGATCCACATCTCCGAGCTCTCCGACGAACGCATCGGCCACCCCAGTGAAGTGGTCCAAGAGGGCGAGACCTACACGCTTCGCATCATCCGTATCGAGCCGCACCGTCGGCGCATCGGCCTCAGCTTGAAGCAGGTCGACGAGGACCGGTACGCGGAGTACGATTGGCGCGAAGCGGACGACGAGGAAGAGGAGTGGGCACCCGCCCTGGCGGCCGAGGAAGAGGATGACGCGACGCCCGCGTCATCGGAAGAGCCGGACGAGGCTTACGAGGACGAAGCTGCCGGGGGAGAGGAAGACGAAGCGTAGCAACACACCAGGCGAGCAGCTTTCGGCCTCAGGGTTGACCGATCGCACCTCCCGTCAACGCCTGTGGCCGCGCGAGCCAAAGTAATCGAAATATCACCCCGGATCCAGCTACCGTCCGGGTCGCTATGTCATCAAGCGAGGGGGCAAGGGCCGAAAGGCGCGGCGCCCCCTTGTGTTTATCTGCTCACAGCCGTTTCCGTGGAAGCCATGTGAACGCCATCGCACACCGGATTTGAATGGAACTCGGCTTACCACGTCCCAGGGGAAGCTACGGTATACTCAAAATAGCCCCGCTTTAGGCGATACCTTATTTTCAGATTCAAGGATGGGAACACTATGTCTGACAAACTGGATCGATTTACGAAGCGGGCACGTCGGGTGCTCCAGCTGGCGCAGGAAGAGGCGCAACGCCTGAACCACAGCTACATCGGCACCGAGCACCTCCTGCTGGGCCTGGTGCGGGAGGAAAACGGCATCGCCGCCCGTGTCCTGCGCGAATTGGGAGTTGATCCAGGACAGGTCATCCGTGCGGTGGAACGAACCGTCGGGCGGGGCGAACGAGCCCCCTTCTCCAAACCGACGCTCTCCCCCCGCACGAAGCGCGTGATCGAACTGGCCGTCGATGAGGCACGCCTCATGGGCCATCACTATATCGGCACCGAACATCTGCTCCTCGGCCTGATCCGGGAGGGAGAAGGGGTCGCCGTCAGCGTGCTCAGACAACTGGGCGTGGATCTGGACCGGGTGCGCACCCAGACCGCACGCAGCATCCTGCAATCCCAGGCGCAATCCAAGGAGAAGCGCAAGAGCGAGTCCAAGACGCCGCTGGTGGATCAGCTCGGACTGGACCTGACCGCCCAGGCCGAGGAGGGCAAGCTCGACCCCATCATCGGTCGCGAGAAGGAGATCGAGCGGGTTATCCAGATCCTGAGCCGCCGGACGAAGAACAACCCGGCCCTCATCGGCGAGCCCGGCGTTGGCAAGACCGCCATCGTCGAAGGGCTGGCGCAGCGTATCGTGGCCGGGAACGTCCCCGAGCCGCTGCTGAACAAGCGAGTCCTCATGCTGGACGTCGGATCCCTGGTCGCCGGTACCATGTACCGCGGCCAGTTCGAGGAGCGGCTGAAGAAGGTCATCGAGGAGATCAAGAACTCGGATAGCATCCTGTTCATCGACGAGGTGCACATGCTGGTGGGCGCCGGAGCGGCCGGCAGCAGCGTGGACGCGGCCAACATCCTGAAGCCGGCCCTGGCGAGGGGCGAGCTGCAGTGCATCGGCGCCACCACCCTGGACGAGTACCGGAAGTACATCGAGAGCGACGCCGCCCTGGAACGCCGGTTCCAGCCCATCCTCGTCGAGGAGCCCACCATCGAGGAGACCATCGAGATCCTCCGCGGCATCCGCTCCCGATACGAGGAGCACCACAAGCTGAAGATCACGGACGAGGCCATTGAGGCCGCGGTGCACCTGAGCGCCCGTTACGTGCCGGATCGCTTCATGCCGGACAAGGCCATCGACCTCATCGACGAGGCGGCCAGCCGGGTGCGTATGTACAAGACACCCTACGCCGATACGCTGCGCGAGACCTACGTCAGCCTGAAGGCGTTGCAGAAGGAGAAGGAAGAGGCGCTGGAGACCCAGCGATACGACGACGCCATCGACCTGCGCTATCGAGAGGTCGAGCTCCAGCAGAAGCTGGAGAGCCTGCGGCGGGCGTGGGAGTCGCTGGCCAACCGCCCCAAGGTCACGGCCGACGACATCGCTGAGGTGGTCTCCATGTGGACCGGGATCCCGGTCCACCGCATGGCGGGCGAGGAGTCGGAGCGGCTGCTGGAGATGGAGAAGGCGCTCCACAAGCGAGTCGTGGGGCAGGACGAAGCCATCGAGGCCATCTCCAAGGCCGTGCGGCGGGCCCGCGCCGGCCTCAAGGATCCCAAGCGCCCCATCGGCACCTTCGTCTTCCTGGGGCCCACGGGCGTGGGGAAGACGCTCCTGGCCAAGACCCTGGCCGAGTTCCTGTTCGGCTCAGAGGAGGCGCTCATCAAACTGGACATGAGCGAGTTCATGGAGCGCCACAATGTGAGCCGCCTGGTGGGCGCGCCTCCCGGCTACATCGGCTACGAGGAGGGCGGCCAACTCACCGAGGCCGTGCGGCGCCGCCCGTACTGTGTCATCCTGCTGGACGAGATCGAAAAAGCCCATCCCGAGGTCTTCAACATGCTGTTGCAGATCATGGAGGATGGGCATCTGACCGACGCCAAGGGACGACGCGTGGACTTCCGTAACGCCATCATCATCATGACCTCCAATGTGGGCGCCAAGCTCATCAATCGGTCCGGCCCGCTGGGGTTCTCCGTGACCCGGGATGAGGCGCAAACGCAGGAGGAAGAATACAAGGAGATCCGGGAGCGGGTCATGGAGGCGCTCAAGAAGACCTTCCGACCGGAGTTCCTGAATCGCCTGGATGGCGTCATGGTCTTCCGGCCGCTCACCCGGGAGCAGATCAAGGACATCGTCGACCTGGAGCTGGATCGGGTACGCATGCAGTTGACCGAGCATGAGATCGACCTGGAGGTCACGGACGAGGCCAAGGGCAAGCTGGCCGACGAAGGCTACGACCGTGACTTCGGCGCCCGGCCGCTGCGACGGGTGATCCAGCGAGAGATCGAGGATGCCCTATCAGAGGGGCTGCTGGCCGGACGCTTCAAGCCCGGAGACAAAGTCCTGGCCGATCTGAACGACGAGGGCAAGCTGGAGCTGCGCGTGGTCGAGTCTCGGGGCTCGGATGTCGATGACGGCGAGTCGGAGATGCTCGAGGCGATGCTGGGATAACCACGTGACCGTCAGCGATCGAGGGGGCAGGCGGATAACCTGCCCCCTTTTCGCGTCCCCGAAGAACACGCACGATCCCGCAGATAGTGGAAACGGGGATACTCGAACGACGGAGGGGGCTCCCTTCGCCCCGCCCTTGAGGGCTTGCGATGGGCATCGTGGCTGTTTCGCGGCGTTTCCACCCTTTTGGATACGCCACCCCGAGGAGTTCCCCCTTGTGCCCTTCGCGCTCCTTGTGGTAAAATCTCCTCGAACATTTGAGCGAAAAGGGGACGCCACATGGCCAAGGTGAGGACCCGATACGTCTGTCAACAGTGCGGCAGCACCCACATGAAATGGATGGGGCGCTGTCCGGACTGCGGGGAATGGAACACGCTGGTCGAGACCCTCGTCGAGGAGGAGCGTACGTCCAGCCGCCGGCCCCGGATCGCCTCGGACGCGGCGGCGATCCCCCTGCCGGACATCGCCGCCGACGGCTTCGAGCGCATCCCGGTCCCCATCGGGGAGTTAAGCCGCGTGCTGGGCGGCGGCATCGTGCCCGGCTCTGTCGTTCTCATCGGCGGCGACCCGGGCATCGGCAAGTCCACGTTGCTCCTTCAGATGTGCGCGCTGCTGACGGGGGACCGGCCGGTCCTCTACGTCTCAGGCGAGGAGTCCGCCGCTCAGATCAAGATGCGTGCCACCCGGCTGGGGATCAACCACGAGAACCTCTACATCCTGGCTGACACGCGCCTGGACACTATCCTGGCCCAGATCGAGCAGATGAACCCACGCCTCGCCGTGGTCGACTCCATCCAGGCCATCTACACCGACGCGCTCACCTCGGCCGCGGGGTCGGTCAGCCAGGTTCGAGAGTGCGCATCCCAGCTCCTGCGCCTGGCCAAAGCGCAGGCGATCCCCATCTTCCTGGTGGGCCATGTCACCAAGGAGGGCACCATCGCCGGGCCGCGAGTGCTGGAGCACATGGTGGACACCGTGCTCTACCTGGAGGGGGAGCGATTCCACACCTACCGCATCCTGCGCTCCGTGAAGAACCGGTTCGGATCCACGAACGAGGTGGGCGTGTTCGAGATGGTGGAGCGCGGCATGCAGGAGGTGCCCAATCCCTCGGAGGCGTTCCTGGCCGAGCGAATGCCCAACGCGGCCGGCTCCGCCATCGCCGTCACGCTGGAGGGCACACGCCCGCTACTGGTGGAGATCCAGGCGTTGTCCTCCACGACGAGCTTCCCCTCGCCGCGACGCACCGGCAACGGGGTCGATTTCAACCGCCTGCTGCTCCTGGTGGCCGTGCTGAGCAAGCGGGTTGGGCTGCGGCTGAGCGATCAGGATGTGTTCGTCAACGTGGTGGGCGGCCTCACCGTTCGGGAGCCGGCGGCTGATCTGGCGGTGGCGTGCGCCATCGCCTCCAGCGTGCGCAACGTCCCCGTCGCCGCCGACCTGGCCATCGTCGGCGAGGTCGGCCTGTCGGGCGAGCTGCGCTCGGTCCATCAGCTGGCCCGACGGCTGAACGAGGCCGGGCAATTGGGATTCCGACGCTGCCTGGTGCCCAAGAGCGGGCTGCGGCGCCTGGACCGGCCAGCAGACGGGATCGAGGTCATCGGGGTGCGCACGCTCAACGACGCGCTGGAGGTCGCGCTGGCCAAGTGTCCTTCTTCTGCCTTCGACCTGCCCCGCCTCGGCCCGGGTCCTTCGGGGAGAGCCGAGAAAGGCAGGTGCAGGCCGGAAAAATGGAGTTTCCGTGGAGGAGACGAAAGGGCACATCCGCTGGAGTGAACGCACCGGACGAGACGATAAAGGAGGGAACATGGAGTATCTGGTGCTGACGACGGCGCCCCCGGAGGAGGCGGAACGACTGGCGAGGACGCTGGTCGAGGAAAGGCTGGCGGCCGGGATCAACGTCATCCGAGCTTCTACTGGTGGCAGGGGACCCTGCATGCGGACGCGGAGAGCCAGCTCCTGGCGCAGGTCCCGGGCGAGCGGCTGGAGGCGTTTATCCAACGGCTGCGGGAGTTGCACTCCTACGAGGTGCCGGAGGTCATGTGCTTCCGCATCGACGCGGGCAACCCGGCCTACCTGCAATGGATCCACGATGAGGCCACCGGGCTTCCCCCGGAGCACACGCCCGAGTGATCCATGGGCATCCCCTCATCCCCAGATGTGAACCCGATCTCTAACGAAACACTAATACGCCTCTGATGAAATCCTTATACGCATCGTGTTTAATGAAGGTGCGGTGCGGCAAGGGGCGAAGCGCGCCGAGAGGGTTGGGATCTCGGCGTCGCGCCGCTGCGTTGCAGGCGACAGTTCCGTTCATGGCAACTGGTCGTTTGGACGCACGCCGAACCCGAGTCTTGCGTGCCGTTGGAGAGGCTTGCAACACGACAAGTTCGCTGTTGCCGCCTGCTCCGGGCCCAGGACAGCGGCTTGCCGCCCGCCTGACCGCCACGCTGGCCCAACCCTGGCGTGGCTGTCGCAGAGCACGATCGGGCGTTGTGAGGCGTCCGTAAAGATATGCGACTCATCCTGCAGAGCAGGGACGGAGGCATCTGGATCCGCAGACGAGGGCGGCCGGGAGGGCCGCGCTCGCTATCTGATTTCTCAGCGAGGTCAGGATGAGGCTACCGCCCCGAAGGGAGAGGAAAGAAACGATGTGGTGGTATGCTCATGCTTTGGGATGAGGAACTCGGAGGAGCCCAAATGATGATGTTCAAGAGCGGGGACGCGGTAGAAAAGGAATATCAGGAGATTCTCAAGCGACTCCCGGAGGAGTTGCCAATCCTGCCATTGCGCAACACGGTCGCCGTGCCGTTTGCCATCATGCCATTAGCCGTCGGCATCCCTCGCTCGGTGAAGCTGGTGGAGGATGCCTTAGCGGGCAATCGCCTCGTCGGCCTGGTGGCGATGAAAGATCCCTCCATCGAGGAGCCTATGCCGGGCGAGGTCTACGAGGTCGGCACCGTCGCACTGATCCATAAAGTCATCCACACGTCTGATGGCACGCTCCAGGTGATCATCCAGGGGCTGGAGCGCTTCAAGATCGACACGTGGACGGAGACCGAGCCCTACCTGAAGGCGCGCATCTCCCTGGCCCCAGACCAGGTCAGCGACGACCTGGAGACGGAGGCGCTGCACCGCAGCCTGGTGCAGCTGGCCAAGGAGGTGATGGCCCTCATGCCCAACCTGCCGGAGGGGATGAGCGCCTTCCTGGATCAGATCGACAATCCCCGACAGCTCGTCTACATGATCGCGGCCAACGCGCGCATGGAGGTGGAACAGGAGCAGGAGCTGCTGGAGACGGATGACCTGAAAGAGAAGATGCGCATGCTCATCTCCTACCTGACGCGAGAGAAGGAAGTGCTCTCGCTGGGGCAGAAGATCACGGAAGAGGCCCAGGAGGAGATGAGCCGACAGCAGCGCGAGTACTTCCTGCGCCAGCAGTTGGAGGCCATCCGCCGCGAGCTGGGCGAGACGGACGAGCAGACGGCGGAGATCGAGGAATACCGGCAGAAGATCGAGGAGGCCGGCCTGCCGGAGGAGGCATACAAGGAGGCTATGCGTGAGCTGAAGCGCATGGAGAAGATGCCGCCGCAGGCCGCCGAGTACTCCGTCATCAAGACCTACCTGGACTGGCTGGTCGAGCTGCCGTGGAATAAGCTGAGCGAGGACAACCTGGACATCGAGCATGCCCGCCAGGTGCTGGACGAGGATCACTATGACCTGCAGAAGGTCAAGGATCGCATCCTGGAGTATCTGGCCGTGCGCAAGCTCGTGAAGGAGCGCGGCGTCGAGGCCGAGGAGGGACGAGAGGAGGACGTGCAGGAGGCCATGGGGGCCATCCTGTGCTTCGTAGGCCCTCCCGGCGTGGGCAAGACCAGCCTGGGCAAGTCCATCGCCCGGGCGCTGGGGCGCCAATTCACGCGCATGAGCCTGGGCGGCATGCGGGATGAGGCGGAGATCCGCGGTCATCGTCGCACCTACATCGGCGCCATGCCCGGCCGGATCATCCAGGCCATCAAGCGGGCGGGCACTCGCAACCCGGTCTTCATGCTGGACGAGGTGGACAAGATCGGCATGGACTGGCGGGGCGATCCCTCCAGCGCGCTGCTGGAGGTGCTGGACCCGCAGCAGAACCATGCCTTCCGGGACCACTATCTCGATGTGGACTTCGACCTGAGCGACGTGATCTTCATCACCACGGCCAACCAGCTCGAGCCGATCCCGGCCCCCCTGCGGGACCGTATGGAGATCATCGAGCTGGAGGGATACACCGAATACGAGAAGATCCGGATCGCCGAAGGGTATCTGGTGCCTCGCCAGCGGCGGGCCAACGGCCTGCGCAAGGGGGAGATCGAGTTCACCGAGGCAGCTCTGCGCCAGATCATCCGGGACTACACGCGAGAGGCCGGGGTCCGCAACCTGGAGCGCGAGATCGGCCGTGTGTGCCGCAAGGTGGCGGTCCAGATCGCAGCCGGTGAGGTCGAGCGGGTGGAGGTCACGCCGGAGTTGGTGCGCGAGTACCTGGGCAAGCCCAAGGTGTTCTTCGAGGCCGCCCTGCGGACGGAGACGCCCGGCGTGGCGACCGGGCTGGCATGGACGCCGGTGGGTGGCGACGTGCTGTTCGTGGAGGCCACCCGCATGAAGGGCAAGGGCAACCTGATCATCACCGGCCAGCTGGGCGATGTCATGGAGGAATCCGTCCGCATCGCCTACAGCTGGGTGCGCGCCAACGCACCGGATCTGGGCATCGACGAGACGGCCTTTGAGAACTGCGACTTCCATATCCACGTGCCGGAGGGGGCCATCCCGAAGGACGGCCCCAGCGCGGGCGTGACGATGGTGACCGCGCTGGTCAGCCTGCTGACCGGCCGCCCGGTGCGGGCGGACGTGGGCATGACCGGCGAGATCACGCTGCGCGGGCAGGTGTTGCCCATCGGCGGCGTGAAGCAGAAGGTGCTAGCAGCCCACCGCGCGGGCTTGAAGACGGTCATCCTGCCTCAACGCAACGAGGTCGACCTGGACGATCTGCCCGAGGACGTGCGGCAGGAGATGAACTTCGTTCTGGTGGAGCGCATCGACCAGGTGCTGGAGGCGGCTCTGCGCCCCGCTCCCGAGCCCACGACGGAGGAGAAGGTCCCAACGAATGGGCGGGAGCATGAGGCGGAGGAGGAGCTCCCATGACCCCGTTGCTCAGGAATGACCGCCAAGACCGTCCACACGGGGAAGGGAGGTGAGCCACATGATCAACTACCATCTGACGACGAAGCGCTTCGACGCGACTCCCGCGGTTGTGGACAAGGTCGAGGAGTGGATCGCCAAGCTCGAGCGGCGGGCGCGTCACTTCCCGCCGGATCTGCTGCACGTGGACGTGGAGTTGGAACGGCGAGCGCGCCGGGAGGAATATGTGGCCCGCTTGCGCCTGAGCGTGGGGAACACGGTCCTGGTGACGCGCAAGAAAGGGGCCACCGTGCAGGAGGCCTTGAAGGAGGCGGGCGAGGATATGGAGCGCCGCCTGGAACGGTACAAGGCCCGCCTGCGCCGGGACTACGCCCACGAGCGGAAGCGCGCCTCCCTGTCCGCCGAGGAGATCGCCTCGCTGGAGCGCGAGCTGCTGGAGGACAAAGAGCTGCTGGATCGCAGCCTGGCGGGCGATCGGGAGGCGTTCGAGGAGCTCACGGAGCGCGAGCTGCCGCGGCTGACCCGATATCTGCGCCGTCAGCTGCGCCAGCGCGGCGTCCCGGAGGATCGAATCGACGCGCTGCTGCCCGACCTGCTGGCGGACACCTTGCAGATGGCCTTCGAGCATCTGGCCCAGAAGCCGCCGCGGCTGAGCATGCAGGCGTGGCTGGCGCTCCAGGCTCGCGAGCTACTGCGGATACGCCCCCTGGAGGGGGTGGAGGTGCCGACGACCTCTTGAGCTTATACTGGGTTTGGGTGAATCGTCGCCCGGCGACGTTTCACCGCCTCTCTCGGGAGGAGCCGGGGGACAAAGGCGTCTCCCGGCTTTTTTGTAACCGCTCCAACACCCAGGCCGTCGGACGGAAGCTAGGATAAGGATGGAGGCCGGAAACGATCGAGGGAGGAAGGAATGCCTCTATACGAGTATCGCTGCACCGCATGTGGACACCACTTCGATCACTGGTTTCCGACTTTCCAGGCGGCGGAGACGGAGCCGACGCCGCCCTGCCCGGCATGCGGCGCCTCCGAGGTCAGGCGCTTGTTCTCCCGCGTGGCGGTACACAGCGGGTCCGGGGATGCCCCAAAGGACGAGGAGGAGACGGCCCCGGCCGAGGAGAAGCCCAAGGTGTTTGGGCGCAAGGAGCTGAACGAGATCATGGAGCAGCGCCGATCGCTGGGCATCGACTGACTCGGCGAATCCGCCCGGGAGTGTCACGATGAGCGTACAGCCCACACCACGCGATGTCCTGCTGATCGCGGCCGATTGGCGCAGCCGGGCGCTGACCCTGGCCGAGCTACAGGAGGCCGGGTACGACGTCATGGCCGTGCCCGGGCTGCGCTATGGGCTGAAGGCCGTCCTGCGTTCGCAGGTGGCACCCCGGCTCGTCCTGGTCGACGTGTGGAAAGACGACTTCGCGACGCCCGATCGTGTGGAGGAATTGACTCGCGCGTTGCCGGAGGTTCCCGTCGTTCTATTGGTGGGGGTATTCGAGCGCGCTGACTACGCCCCTCTCGCCGACCGTGTGGCGGCGCTGCTGGTGCGCCCGATGCGGGTGGGAGACGTGGTCGAACACGTGCGCGCGTGGATCTCCCCCTCCGGGAACACGGAACCCGAGCGGCGACGCGAGGAGCAAGAGGGAATCCGCAAATGAGGAGATTGGGCGATGTTAGCATGGCTTGCGGACTTGCTGACGCTACTGCGCGTGCTCGTATCCGTCTGGCTGATCTGGCTGGGCGTGAGCCAGGGTGCCCAAGCCCTGCCGCAGGCGGTGGTCATCACGTTGATCGCATGGGTGGGCGACTCATTGGACGGCTGGCTGGCACGCCGGGCTCGACAGCCGACGCTGCTGGGCAAATACGATTTCCCGATCGACGTGCTCCTGACGTGGAGCGCCCTGGTATACATCACGTTGAGCGGCTTCCTGCCCGTGTGGCTGACCGCCCTCTACACGCTTCTGGCCGGGATCGTCGTGGCCGTCATGCAGCGCAAGGCCATCATGATCCTCTTCATGAGGCCGGTGGATGTGACCTGCGGCGTGGTCGTGCTGACGAGCGCGCCTGAGGCGCGCTGGGTGCTCGCGGCCACGCTGGCCGGGCTGGCGATCGTCCAACGACAACGGCTGCGCGATCGGGTGCCGCGCTGGCTGCGAGAGGTGATCCGCCTTTTCCTGCCGTCGCGGCCGGGCAGAAGGGCGAGGGATCGGAGGCGAGGATAGCATGCAATGGCACCGACGGCTGCGCTCTCGGATTCAGCCCGCGCGGCCGGATGGCCGATGGGTCCTGGTGGTGCTCACCGGGATGTTCCTGCTGGGCGGCACCTGGGTCTTCCACCGCCTGGAGGGGTGGAACCTGCTGGATAGCTGGTACTTCGCCGTGGTCACGCTGACCACCCTGGGATATGGCGATCTGGTCGCCACCCGTCCCATCGCCAAACTGATGGTCAGCCTCTACGTCATCCTGGGGCTGGGCCTGGTCGGGTTGACCATCGAGGCTTTCCTGGGCGGATGGCTACGCAGCAACCTGCTGGAAGTGTTGAGAATGGAACGCACAAGACCGCTACGACGACACGTGGTGCTATGCCGGTACAGCTCGCCGGCGCGGATCATCGCACAGGAACTCGCCGCGGCCGATCAGCCGTTCGTCATCGTGGAAGCCGATGAGGCGATCTGTCGCACCCTGGTGGAGAACACGAACTGGCTGGTCGTCCACGGGGATGCCCGCGAGGAGGAGACCCTGCAGCGGGCGTGCATCGCCGAGGCGCAGGTGCTGATCACGACTTTTGAGGAGGATGCGGACAACGTCTTCACCATCATCACGGCGAAGGGGCTGAACCCGAACCTGCGCGTCGTCTCAACGGCCACCCGCCCCGAGAACCTGGCCAAGCTGCGCCGCGTGGGCGCCGACGAGGTGGTCGCGCCGGAGATCATCGTGGGCAAGGTGCTGGCGCGCACGGCCATCCTCCCCCAGTTCTCCAGCCTGCTGGACCGGCTGCATCTGCTCCCCGGGATCGATCTGCAGAAGCGAGAGGCCGCGTCCGAGGAGACCGGGCGGAGCGTGGAACAGCTGGCCCGGGATGGCACCGTGGTGCTGGCCATCGTGCGGGATGGCCAGATCATGCAAACGTGGGAGCGGGACGAGATCGTGCAGCCGGGGGACGAACTGGTGGTGGTCGCCCCCTCAGAGGACGACGTTTAGCTCCCAGCCTCCCGATACGAGGCTCCTCCTACCCCGTATGCGAACTCTAACGGATCGCTTACATTGATCTGATGTTTTGCTTATGCAGCTTGTGTATCATTCAAGGCGGAATGGATCAGTCAATGGGATGGAAAGCGATGTGGAGTGTGGAAGGAGGTGAGGAGCGATGTCCGAGCTGATGAGGTGGGATCCCTTCCGGGACTTCATGAGCCTGCGCAATGCCATCGATCGGCTGTTTGAGGACGCCTTCGTGATGCCGAGCCGGCTGTTGGCTCCGACGACGGAGTGGGGCCTGGCGTTGGATCTGGCCGAGGATGAGAACAGCTTCGTGGTCAAGGCGGCGATCCCGGGTGTCAAGCCGGAGGATCTGGACATCAGCCTGGCGGATAACGTGCTGACCATCCGGGGCGAGATCAAGGCGGACGAGGAGATCAAGGAGGAGCAGTATCACATCCGTGAGCGACGGTATGGCTCCTTCAGCCGATCCATCCGCTTGCCGGCCCCGGTGGACGCGGATCACGTTGAGGCCACCTACGAGAACGGCGTGTTGACGCTGCGTATCCCCAAGGCTGAGGAGGTCCGGCCCAAGAAGATCGCCGTGCAGACCCGGCACATGATCGAGGGCCAGGCTTCCGAGGTCAAGGAGCCGCAGCAGGACGGCCAGAAGGCGAAGGCGACGGCCTGATGCCTTCCGTGATACCGAATGCCAGGGCGGGAGCGGGCAGGTAACTCGCTCCCGCCTTTGTTCTTCAAGCGACGAGGAGCGAAGATGTTTGATACACCGATTCATACGAACGAACAGAGCATTGACCGGGTGCTGAAGACGGGGCTACCGGTGCTGCTCGTCTTCTGGCGAGACGGCTGCGCCCCCTGTCAACAGTTGGATCCGATCCTGGACCGGCTGGCCCGTTCCTATGCGGGCCGGGCGTTGATCGCCAAGGTGAACGTGTCCGACAACCCGGGGCTGGTCCAGCGCTATCGCATCACGCGACTGCCCGGCCTGGTGTTCGTGAAGGACGGCCACGTGGAGGCCGAGGCGGCCGGAGCTGCCCCGGAGAGCAGCCTGAGGGCCTGGCTGGACTACCTGACGCGAGGGGGCACACGACCGACACTGCCCTCAGGGCCCGCGGTGCCGCTGGACGGGGCGGCGGGGCAGGCGTCCACGCACGGCCGCAACGGACACAGGCCCTCGCGGCCGGAGCCCCGGAGCGGAGCGGAACCCTGGCGTTCGCGAGGGGCGAGCGCGGGCGGGCGCCCTATCACGCTGACGGACGCGAACTTCGATCAGATCGTCATGGGGAGCGACGTCCCGGTCCTGGTGGACTTCTGGGCTGCGTGGTGCGGCCCGTGCCGCATGATCGCCCCGGTGGTGGAGCAACTGGCCCAGGAGTTCGACGGCCGGCTGATCGTCGGCAAGCTGAACGTGGATGAGAACCCGGCCGTGGCGCAGCGATTCGGCATTATGAGCATCCCCACCTTGCTGATCTTCAAGAACGGCCGCGTGGTGGACCAGATCGTGGGGGCACAGCCGGCCCATATCCTCCGTCAACGGGTGATGCGACATCTCTGACGGGTCAACGGGGGTAGGTAAGCCATGTGGAATGAGCTGGGACGCTGGCTGATCACCGTCGGCGGAATGCTGGTGCTGATCGGCGTGATCCTGTTGATCGTGGGGCGTGTCCCCGGCCTGGGGCGCCTACCAGGAGACATCGTGATCGAGAAAAAGGACTTCGTGTTCTACGCCCCGCTGGGCACGATGCTGCTGCTGAGCATCGTGTTGACCGTCCTGCTGAACCTTCTGATCCGCCTGTTCCGCTGACGCTCTTGACGAGCAACGAGCGACCGGGGATCAGGCGCACAGTGAATGGCGATCGATCCAAAGCGCAACGCGACGACACACGTGGAGGGAAGAACTCATGCTAGTCGGATATAGGCGTTTGGAGACCCTGTTCCGGCGCAGTGCCGGCCTGGATCTGACCAAGGAGCGGGCGAAGGAGGCCTGCGAGTTCGTGCAGAAGAAGCTGCATGATCTGCTCCTGGTAGGCGAGCGCAACGCCAGCTACAACGCCCGAGAGGTGATCTGGGAATCGGATCTGCCCATCACGATCGGGCTGGCGAACTCGATCCAGGCGTACAAACAACTCGAGCTGGAGGAAGAGGTCGAGCTGGGGCCGATCAAGGAGTACCTGGCCACGGTCCCGCCCCTCAAGTATCCCTTGGAGGTGGAACTGGAGAACAGGTTGCCCGACATCGTCGGCGGGTTGATGGTCTGCCTGGCACAGGTGATCCGCCGCCTGACCAACGAGCGGGGCTTCCATGCAGAGGATCTGGCCCGGGCGTGCGAGATCCTGGACCTGACCCTGTAATCGATACCCCGCAAGCCACCTCGGATCCCCTCTCATCCCACCGAGGACGGGAGGGGATTCTTGTTAACCGCCGATTCGCCGCCAGACCGCCCCCGTTTCCATTGATCTTCGCGTGGTGAAAGAAACATGCAAGCCGCGTCACTCGTTTCGGATAAGTAGGGGCAGCCCTTGTGGCTGCCTATTCGCATCAACTGAACAGCATGGGCGAGGCCCCCCAGGGCTTTTTCAAAGTCAGTGATGGAAATCGGGATGGTAGGAACACCCCGCGTGTCGCCCGACGCAAGATATTCCCCTGATCATCGACCGCGGGAAAACGGCCCTCATCCCCCAACCCCCCTTCTCCCAAGCCCGGGAGAAGAGAGCTCAACGGTGGGTG
The DNA here is from genome assembly GCA_013152435.1 of Chloroflexota bacterium. Classification (NCBI taxonomy): domain Bacteria; kingdom Bacillati; phylum Chloroflexota; species Chloroflexota bacterium. The sequence continues at coordinate 32,876 of JAADGJ010000066.1, forward strand.
GTGGCGGCGGCGCAGCTCCGCT
>JAADGJ010000067.1 GCA_013152435.1 Chloroflexota bacterium
GCGATCCCGCACGCTCTGTTACGCGTGGAGGTGCCCGGATTGGGAGAGCGGATCGAAGGCAAGGTGCGGGACATCTACGTGGTGGACGGGCAGCGCGTGCTCATCACCACGGATCGGGTGTCCGCCTTCGATCGGGTGCTGGGGGCGATCCCCTTCAAGGGGCAGGTGTTGAACCAGCTCAGCGCCTGGTGGTTCGAGCAGGTGCAGGATATCGTACCGAATCACGTCATCTCGGTGCCCGACCCCAACGTGACCATCGCTCGCGAGGCGGAGCCACTGCCGGTGGAGGTGATCGTCCGCGGCTACATCACCGGTGTCACGTCCACGGCGTTATGGACGCTGTACAGCCAGGGGGTGGAGCGGCCGTATGGTCTAGATCTGCCGCCCGGCCTGCGCAAGAACGACCCGCTGCCGGAGCCGGTGATCACGCCGACGACGAAGGCCACCGGTGGCGCCCACGACGAGCGGCTGACCTCGGCCGAAGTCGTGGAGCGCGGCCTGGTGCCCGCCGACCTGTGGGAGGAGATTCAGCGGGCCGCCCTGGCCATCTTCAAGCGCGGCCAGGAGGTCGCCCGGCGGGCCGGGCTGATCCTGGTGGACACGAAGTACGAGTTCGGCCTGATCGACGGCCGGCCGGCCCTGATCGACGAGATCCATACCCCGGATTCCAGCCGCTACTGGGTGGCGGAGAGCTATGAAGCGGTGCGAGGGACGGACCAGGAGCCGGAGAACTTTGACAAGGAGTTCCTGCGGCTATGGTTCGTTCGCCAGGGCTACCGGGGCGAGGGCGAGCCGCCGAAGATGCCGCCGGAGTTCATCGCACAGGTGGCACAGCGGTACATCTCCGCCTATGAACGTCTCACCGGGGAGACATTTATACCGGGGGAGCAGCCAGCGGCCGAACGCATTCGCGCCGCACTACAACCGCTAATCTCCAATCGCTAATCTCCACATGAGGAGGAACACATCGATGTCAGACAAAGTCCGAGTGGGCATCGTCGGCCTCGGGAGGAGTGGCTGGAACATCCACGCGAAGCTCCTGGCAACGCTGCCTGATCAATATCAAATTGTGGCCGTGTCCGATCTGGATGCGGGACGTCGTCAGGAGGCCAAGGATCAGTTCGGCTGTAATACATATGAAACGATCGAGGACCTGTTGGCGGACCCGGCGGTGGAATTGGTCGTCGTCGCCAGCCCCAGCCATTTGCATGCCGAACACAGCATCATGGCGCTCAAGGCGGGGAAGGCGGTCGTCTGCGAGAAGCCTATGGCGGCCACGCTAGCCGAGGCGGACGCCATGATCGAGACCTCTCGGGAGACTGGGAAGCTCTTGACGGTGTTCCAGAACCGGCGCTATGCGCCACACTTCCAGAAGGTCAAGGAGGTGATCGACTCGGGCAAGCTGGGTCGCATCCTGCTGATCCGGAGGGCCGAGTATCGGTTCAGCCGCCGCTGGGACTGGCAGACCTTGAAGAGATTCGGAGGGGGAACTCTCCGGAATACGGGACCCCACCTCATCGATCAGGTGTTGCAGTTGCTGGGTCCCGCCGAGCCGGAGATCTTCTGCGATCTGCGGCTGGCGCTGACGCTGGGCGATGCCGAGGATCATGTGAAGGTCGTGATGAAGGCGCCCGATGCGCCGCTGATCGACATCGAGATCACCAGCGCCTGCGCGTATCCGCAAGATCAGTGGTTGATCATGGGGACGGGAGGAGGCCTGGCGGGCTCTACTCGCCATCTGCGCTGGCGTTATTACAGGCCGGAGGAGCTGCCGCCGCGGCAGTTGGAGACAGCTCCCATGCCGGACCGCAGCTACAACCGGGACGAGATCAAGTGGTATGAGGAGGAGTGGACGGAGGATCAGTACACGGGGCCGGGGCAGGCCGGGTTCTATCTCGACCTGTACGAGACCCTGCGAAACGGCGCTCCGCTCGTCATCACGCCGGAGAGCGCCCGCCGGGTTATGTGGGTGATCGAGACGTGTTATCAGCAGTGTCCTGTGTAGGCGTGGGAGATTGGGGACAGGGATGAGATATTTGGATATGAGATGGAGGTGGGGATGGCCGGGCTGGTCGTGATCATCATGGGCTCGAAGTCGGACCTGGGACATGCGCGGGCCATCGCAGAGGGATTGGAAGCGTTCGGCATCGAGCATGAGATGCGGGTGGCGTCGGCGCACAAAGCGGCCCGGTATCTGTTGGATCTCCTGGCGGCGTACGAGGCCGATCCCCGGCCGAAGGTGTATATCACGGTGGCCGGGCGCTCCAATGCGCTGAGCGGGATGGTGGATGCCAACGTCGCTGCGCCCGTGATCGCCTGCCCCCCGTATTCCGATCGTTTCGGCGGGGCGGATATCTTCTCGTCGCTGCGCATGCCCTCCGGCGTGGCCCCGGCGGTGGTGTTGGAGCCGAAGGGAGCGGCTCTGCTGGCCGCGAAGGTGTTGTCCCTGGCCGACCCATCACTGCGGGAGCGCATCGCGCAATCGCAGAGGGCGGCCACGCAGCGGATCCTGGACGATGATCGGGCGCTTCGGCGCGAATAGGGCGACGCATGCGTCGCCCCTACCTTCTCCGCGTCTTTGCGGTGAATCCTTGGTGTATCCTCCGGCAGATCCCGAGGGGGAGGGGAGCCGATGATGTCGCCTGTGTGGAACCGGACGTGCGATGAATTGGACCGTCCACGGGAGGCGTGTGGTGTGTTCGGCATCTATGCGCCGGGTGTGGATGTGGCGCGCATCGCGTTCTTCGCCCTGTACGCCTTGCAACATCGCGGCCAGGAGAGCGCCGGGATCGCCACCAGCGACGGCCGCGCGGCCTACATCCACAAGGGGATGGGGTTGGTCTCCCAGGTATTCCACGAGGAGAACCTGCGTCCCTTGAAGGGACACCTGGCCATCGGGCACAATCGCTACTCGACCACCGGCTCGTGTCATATCCGCAACGCGCAGCCATATCTCATCGAGACGATGCATGGGCCGTTGGGCGTCGGGCATAATGGGAATCTGACCAACGCGGCCACGCTGCGCCGCAAGCTGCTGGAGCGTGGCGTGGGGCTGACATCGTCCAGCGATAGCGAGGTGATCACGCAGATGTTGGCCGCCCCGCCGCCCGGAGGCGAGCCCAACGGCCCCGATTGGGAGGCTCGCATCGCCGCCTTCATGGCCGAGGCCGAGGGGGCCTACTCGCTGGTGATCCTCACCCGGGACGCCGTCTACGCCGTGCGCGATCCCTGGGGGTTCCGACCGCTGTGCCTGGGCGAGCTGCCGGGCGATGATGGCAGGCCCGGGTATGTGGTGGCCTCCGAATCGTGCGCGCTGGGCACCATCGGCGCCCGCTACCTGCGGGAGGTGCGGCCGGGCGAGATCGTGCGCCTGGACGCCAGCGGTGTGCATAGCCTGCAAGGGTGTGCGCCTGCCCCCCGGGCGGCGCTGTGCGTCTTCGAGTATGTGTACTTCGCCCGTCCCGACTCGGTGCTGGAAGGACAGACGGTCCACCGGGTGCGTCAGCGGCTGGGGGAGGAGCTGGCGCGGGAGGCTCCCGCCGAGGCGGATCTGGTGATCGGCGTGCCGGACTCGGCGACGCCGGCGGCCATCGGATATGCGCGGGCGTCTGGGATCCCCTACAGCGAGGGGTTGACCAAGAACCGCTACATCGGGCGTACCTTTATCCAGCCGGACGATCGATTGCGCCGGGCGGGGGTGTACCTGAAGTACAACCCGCTGACGGCCAATCTGGCGGGCAAGCGGATCGTGCTCATCGACGATTCCATCGTGCGCGGCACCACGGCGGGGCCGCTGGTGCGCCTGCTACGTGAAGGAGGCGCGGCGGAGATTCACGTGCGCATCTCCTCTCCGCCCGTGCGGTATCCCTGTTTCATGGGGGTGGACATGGCGACTCACGAGGAGTTGATCGCCTACCAGAAGTCCGTCGAGAAGATTCGGCGTCACATCGGCGCGGACAGCCTGGCCTACCTCTCCTATGAGGGGATGATGCGCAGCGTGACGGCCGAGGTCGGCCAGGATCGAGGGCATTGCAGCGCCTGCTTCACCGGAGAGTACCCGATCCCATTGGATGAATGGTGGGAGTATAAGGCCCACGAGAAGATGGCCTTTGAGGGGATTTGGGGGGCGTGAAGCGGAAAACGTAAAACGTATTGCGTGTTGCGTAATGCGTGTTGGGTGATGGAGGAGATATGGCAGAGCGTATGAAGGTCCTGGTGGTGGGAAGCGGGGGGCGTGAGCACGCGTTGGCGTGGAAGCTGGCACAGTCGCCGCGGGTGGCTCACGTCTTCGTCGCGCCGGGCAATGGGGGGACGGAGAGAATGGAGACTGGAGATCAAAGAGAGCAATCCCCGATCTCCAATCTCCGATTGCCGATCGATGCAGGAAGTGACTTTGCGGAGTTGATCTCCTTCGCCCGGCAAGAGGGCATATCCCTGACCGTCGTTGGCCCGGAGGCACCGCTGGCGGATGGGATCGTGGACGCGTTTCAGGCGGCCGGGCTGCGCTGTTTCGGCCCCGCGCGGGCTGCGGCGCAGATCGAGGCGTCCAAGTCGTTCGCCAAGGCGTTCATGGCCCGCCACGGGATCCCCACCGGGCGTTATGCCACGTTCACCGATTACGAGGAGGCGCTGACCTATCTGCGGAACGCCGAGTTCGACGTGGTGGTCAAGGCGTCGGGGCTGGCGGCCGGCAAAGGGGTGATCGTGCCCGACTCGCAGGAGGAGGCGGAGGCGGCGCTGCGGCAGATCATGGTGGAGCGTGCCTTCGGATCCGCCGGCGACGAGGTGGTCATCGAGGAGCGGCTGTACGGGCAGGAGGCGTCGGTGCTGGCCTTCACCGATGGCCGCACCGTGGCGCCGATGCCGGCTGCGCAGGATCACAAGCCGGTGTTCGACGGCGATCGCGGGCCGAACACGGGTGGCATGGGGTGCTACGCCCCGGCGCCATTGGTGACGCCCGAGATGATGGACGAGGTCGTTCGCACGGTCTTGCAGCCGGCGGTGGACGGCATGCGGGCTGAGGGGACGCCGTACGTGGGGGTGCTCTACGCCGGCCTGATGGTCACGGAGGAGGGGCCCAGGGTTCTGGAGTTCAACTGTCGCTTCGGCGACCCGGAGACGCAGGTCATCCTGCCGTTGTTGGAGAGCGATCTGGTGGATGTGCTGGAGGCTTGCCTGGACGGCACGCTGGATCAGGTGGAGGTGCGCTGGCGGCCGGGCGCGGCCACGTCGGTGGTGGCGGCATCGGAGGGATATCCGGGCTCGTATCCCAAGGGGCGCGAGATCACCGGCGTGGAGGAGGCGGAGTCGCTGCCGGGCGTGGTGGTCTTCCACGCGGGCACGAAGCGGCTGGATGACGGCCGGCTCGTCACCAATGGCGGGCGCGTGCTCAACGTCACCGGCATCGGCCGCGATCTGCGGGAATCCATCGACCGAGCGTACGAGGGCATCCGCCGCATCCACTTCCAGGGCATGCACTACCGGCGTGACATCGGCGCCAAAGCCTTAATACGCAATACGTAGTACGTGTTACGTATTGCGTGTTGCGTATTGCGTGTTGCGTGTTGCGTGTTGCGTAAGTTGGTGGAGCGAACACGAATGCCTTTGAGCTATCGTGAGGCGGGGGTGGATATTGAGGCCGGGGCGCGAGCCGTCGAGTTGATGAAGGAGGCGGTCCGGGCGACCTATGGCCCCGAGGTGCTGTTGGGCATCGGCGCCTTCGGCGGGCTGTTCGATGTCTCGGCGCTGAAGGGGATGGAAGCCCCGGTACTGGTCGCCTCCACCGACGGCGTGGGCACCAAGACGAAGATCGCGACTGCACTGGGCCGGTTCGACACCATCGGCCACGACATCGTCAACCACTGCATCAACGACATCCTGGTGCAGGGTGCCCGTCCCCTCTTCTTCCTGGACTACATCGCCTCTAGCAAACTGGATCCGGAGATGGTCGCCGAGGTGGTACGCGGCTGCGCGGAGGCATGCAAGGCCGCCGGGTGCGCGCTGCTGGGCGGCGAGACGGCCGAGATGCCGGGCGTCTACGCGCCGGACGAGTTCGACCTGGTGGGCACCATCGTCGGTGTCGTGGATCGCCATGAGATCGTGGACGGCCGCTCCATCATCCCGGGCGATGCGATCATCGGGCTGGCGTCGTCCGGCCTGCACACCAACGGCTACTCCCTGGCCCGTCGCGTCTTCCGGGGCTGGGATCTGCGCGCCGTCGTCCCGGAGCTGGGCCGCCCCCTGGGCGAGGCGCTTCTGGCGCCGCATCGCTCCTATCTGGCGGAGGTGCGGCGACTGCGGGAGGCGGGCGTCGTCATCAAGGGCATGGCGCACATCACCGGCGGCGGCCTCATCGATAACCCGCCGCGGATCTTCCCTGAAGGGGTGGCGGCGCGCATTCAGCGTGGGAGCTGGCCGGTGCCTCCCATCTTCCAACTGATCCAGCGGGTTGGCGGGGTCAGCGAGGAGGAGATGGCCCACGTGTTCAATCTGGGCCTGGGCATGTTGCTCATCGTCCCGGCTGAGCAGGCCGACGAGGCGCTGCGTGTGTTGGGCGATGACGCATGGCAGGTGGGGGAGATGGTCCCCTGCGGCGGTGGGCCGGTGGTGCAGATAGAGTGACGACAGACGACGGACGACCGACGAAAGGCTTCTGTCCTTCGTCTGTCGTCTTCCGTCGATCGCCATTTGTGAGAGCGAGGGCCTATGAGCGAGCGTGCACGATTGGCTGTCTTTATCTCCGGCTTTGGCTCCAACCTGCAGGCCATCATCGATGCTGTACAGGCGGGCGAGTTGGACGCGGAGATCGTGGTGGTCGTCTCGAATCGCAAGGCCGCCTATGGGCTGGTGCGGGCCGAGAAGGCGGGGATCCCCACGTTGTATTTCCCGTTGAAGCCGTATCGGGATGCGGGCCGCTCCCGCGAGGAGTACGACGCGGATCTGGCCGAGCGGGTGGCGGCCTATGAGCCCGATCTGATCGTGCTGGTCGGATGGATGCACGTCCTGAGCCCAGCCTTCCTGGATCGATTCCCGAATCGGGTGATCAACCTGCATCCGGCGTTGCCCGGCCAGTTCCCCGGCACCCACGCCATCCAGCGCGCCTATGAGGCGTTCCAGCGGGGCGAGATCGACCACACCGGCGTGATGGTGCATTACGTCGTCCCCGAGGTGGACGCCGGGCCGGTCATCGTTTCGGAGGAGGTCCCCATCCACCCATCGGACACGCTGGACGATCTGGAGGCGCGCATCCATAAGACGGAGCATCGGCTGATCGTGGAGGCGATTCGGCGGTGCGTTCAGCGTGGAGCGTGATTACGTTTTACGTGATACGCAACACGTAACACGTAATTCGTAATGCGTATTGCGTGTTGCGTACTCTTCGGAGAAGGGAGACAAGGTACCATGAGCCCACGTGCTTTACTGAGCGTATATGACAAGACGGGGTTGGTCGAGTTCGGGCGGGGCCTGGCGGAGCTAGGGTTCGAGCTGGTGGCCTCCGGCGGGACGGCTCGGACGCTAAGCGAAGCCGGGCTGGCGGTGACACAGGTGGACGAGATCACCGGCTTCCCAGAGATCCTGGGCGGCCGCGTGAAGACGCTGCATCCGGCGGTGCACGGCGGCATTCTAGCCCGGCGCACGCCCGAGCATCTGGCCGAGCTGGAGAGCCACGGGATCACCCCCATCGACCTGGTGGCCTGCAACCTGTACCCGTTCGTGGAGACCGTCCGACGGCCCGATGTGACGGAAGCTCAGGCGGTGGAGGAGATCGACATCGGCGGTGTGACGCTGCTGCGCGCCGCGGCCAAGAACTTCGAGTCGGTCACCGTCGTGTGCGATCCGGCCGACTACGGTCGGGTGCTGGAGGCGCTGCGGACGGGTGAGGTCCCGGCGGACGAGCGCCGCCGGCTGGCGCTGAAGGCGTTCCGGCACACGGCCGCGTACGATGCCGCTATCGCCACCTGGCTGGCCGGGCGGGTCGAGGCCGACGAGCCCATGCCGGGCGCGCTCAACCTGGCGGCCGAGCGGGTGCAGCTGCTGCGCTATGGCGAGAATCCCCATCAGCAGGCCGCCCTCTATCGGTGGGTGGGCGCCTCCCCCGCGTTCGAACAGCTTCAGGGCAAAGAGCTGAGCTACAACAACATCGTGGACCTGGAGGCCGCGTGGGCCATGCCGCAGGAGTTCGACGAGCCGGCGGTGGCCATCATCAAGCACACGAACCCCAGCGGCCTGGCCGTGGCGGATACGTTGGTGGATGCGTACAGGCTGGCGCTGGCGTGCGATCCCGTCTCCGCCTTCGGGTCCATCATCGCCGTCAATCGTGAGGTGGACCTGGCGCTGGTGGAGGAGATCGGTTCCCTCTTCGTGGAGGTGTTGGTGGCTCCATCGTATACGCCGAAAGCGCTGGAGTGGCTGGCCCAACATAAGAAGAACTGCCGAGTGATGGTGGCGAAGCCGGGTGGGGAGGAGGACCTGGTCATCCGATCCGTGCGCAACGGCCTGCTGGCGCAGACGCCTGATCTGCGCGGCGTGGACGAGAGCAAGTGGAAGGTGGTGACGAAGCGGCAGCCCACCGAGGCCGAGCGGAAGAGCCTGGCCTTCGCCTGGATCGCGGTGAAGCATGTGAAGTCGAATGCCATCGTCTTCGTGCAGGGGACGGCCACCGTGGGCGTGGGCGCCGGGCAGATGAACCGGGTGGATTCCGTTTATCTGGCGGCGCGGCGGGCCGGCGATCGGGCGAGGGGAGCGGTCATGGCCTCGGATGCCTTCTTCCCCTTCCCGGACGGGATCGAGGCGGCGGCGGAGGCTGGGGTGACGGCCTGCATCCAGCCGGGCGGATCCATTCGAGATGAGAAGGTCATCGCCGCGGCCGATCGGTTGGGCATGGCCATGATCTTCACCGGCGAGCGCCACTTCCGGCACTGAAGCACAAGCATCTGAATATCCATATCATGTGGGGCGAGGCCGTTGCAAACGGGAGCGGCGGCCTCGTCCTCTTATTTGGAGGTTGGCCTGTTCATCGCGGTATACATGCTCGACGTTTCCCTCAGGTGCGAGCCTTTGGCGCCTGATCCGAAAGTACGACAAGGACGAAAGGGGAAGAGGATAGCCTGCAGGGCTTGGTTTTGGGTGGAAGCAGCGCCGTCGAGTTCGACGGCCAAATGGGTGAGGAATGCTTCGACCTCAGAAGGTCCCTCTCCCTGGGATGGCGCTTATTGTGGAAAAGGATAAGGCGCTTAATCGAGACCTGGTCATAAATCGAGCCGCGCCCACTTGACGGGGCGCGGCTGCCTCGGTAGGTTCGTGGTGCTCAACCCCACCTACCGGAGGCAGCCCCATGATATCACGGAACGCCCTTCTTGTCAGGTTGCTGTCTCTGGTTGATCAAGTGCCTTTACCAGGCGAATATCGACGGCGTCGTCGGGGACGGCCTTACGTCTATCCCACGCGGTTGATGGCCTTCCGGCACATCCGCAGCGGATACGCCCTTTGGCGCTTCCTGGCCCAGCCCGTGCCGGAAGCGGTGATGTTGCGCCAGGCGCTGTTCCATGGCGGCCCCATGCCTTCGCGACGGACCATTGAACGGCGCTTGGCGGCTCTGCCTACGGCGCTGGAGGCCGAGATTGCTGTGTTGGGACAGCTGCTGCTGGAGCGCTTGCAGGTGTGGGCCAAGGAGGCGGCGGCTGCAGCCATCGACAGTGCCCCTTTCCACGGGTCACTCCACGGCGAGGAGGCCCCCATCCCCGCACCGGCTCTGGAGCGGTCGTGCGCTGGGTGCTGCACACCGTCCGCAATACCACCGTTGAGCGCTTCTTTGCTCATTACAAGAAGGTGTTTGAATTGTTGGGCCAAGTCCCCACTCGGGGACAGCAGAAAACCTGCTTGCTTCTGGCGGGCAGTGTATATGTTTACCAACTGGTGTTGCTCCTCCAATTGGAGTTAGACCAGCAACCCGGGCAAGGCCTTAAGGCCCTACTCCAGGCCATCTGATTTGTGACCAGGTCTCGATTAGTTTCCTGCCTTGCGAGACCGTACCACCTTCATGCGCCAGGCCACCAACCAGTGGCATGCGAAGGTGCGCGTTCAGCGACTCCTTATTATCTATCCTCTCGGGTGCTTTGCACGATGATATTCAAATCATTGACACCCTGCCTCTGACCGAACGCTTCGACATTGAACGCACCCGAGCCCGTGACTTATGGCATTATCAACATCGACTGATACGGAGGATCTTGGCGCATACCATTTGTGTGTTTATCAACTTATAGCTCGGCTGCCTTCCCTTGGACTTGGCTGGTTTGGTCACCTTATAGAAAGTTGCACATCGGGTTCATATTCCTTTTGACTCAACGATGCGGGTATGGTATTCTTCGTGTTAGGAGTCATGGGGATCCTTCTTCATTGATGATTTTGTCGTTACCCATTGAGGATGTTCGGATCTTGCTTTTTACCAAGATTCAGTATACCACCGCGGCGGGTGAGCTTTCTCGTTGGGTGGGTTTTTTTGAGAGGTTTTCAATAACTCGTTATTGGTAATTGTACGCTTTCCCGGAGGTTCAGACGTTTCTTTGAGAAAAATTCGGAGTCGATACTTTTAATTTGCTTGCAAGAGGTTTGGTTGAGTAGTTGTCGAGATTCAAACATTTGAAATAGGAGAGAGCATGACTACAAATCAGTTAAGAGGTAGGCTGTATAGGTTGAGAGTATGGATACTTATCCTCGTTTTAATTTCAAGTTTAACTGGCATAGCCGCCTGTGGATCACCGAGCGGAAATGATACAGACACCGGTGCGAGTAACAGTGTGACTATAGAAAGCGGCAGTGAAACAACAATCGACAGTGGCTCAAGCGATGAATCTGGCAGCGCGGCAACCCCGGCCAGTAAAACTGGCGACGTATCTGTAACTGAAGAGGCCAACGCACCTCCCCCGGCTACCGAACCGCTCCCCACCATCGAACCGTCCCCTACTACTGGACCGCCTCCCATCCCCGAACCAACCTCCACCCTCGAACCAGAACCTACGGAAACCATTGCCCTGGAAACAGCAACCGATACGGAAGAATCGACTGAGGTTGATGAGCCGGTCCCGGATTCAACATCGACGGATGACATCTCTTCTGCTGTCGCAGTTCCGAAGAACATCAACACCGCTTTCATCCTCGATGCCTCCGGTTCTATGCTGGCTGACCTGGGCAGTCGCACCCGGCTGGCAATCGCTCAGGATGCCATCGGTAACCTCAGTGCCGGATTACCCGCCTCCATCAATGCCAGTCTATGGGTTTATGGTCACCGGGTGGAGAAGGACAACAAGGCCGAGTCCTGCCGAGATATTGAGCAGGTGATTGAACTGGGACCGGTCGACTCGAAGCAGTTTGATACGGTCGCTCACAGCTTTGCGGCCAAGGGCTATACCCCCATCACCGATGCCCTGCTGCAAGCGGCATCTAGCCTGCCCGTTGGTCTCAACGAACGCAATACGATTGTGCTTGTTTCTGATGGGGAAGAGACTTGCGGCGGCGACCCCTGCGCTCTGGCCGCCGAGCTGGCCGCGAGCGATAGCAAGCTTGTGATACATACCATTGGTTTGGCCGTGGACGACGTTACACGTGCCCAACTGCAATGTATTGCCGACGTGAGCGGCGGGACCTACACCGACGCCGATAGTGCCGAGGATCTGAGCCTGGCCCTGGAAGAGGCAGCCGAAGCGGCCGCGGATGATACGTTCAGTATTGTCGAAGGTCTGGGCCGGCCCAGCGTGGTGGTTGTTAGCCCTGATGGACGAAATGTGTACGTTACCGGAGCAGGGGCCGGGTCGGTGGTGGTTTTCAGCCGTGAGCCAGATACAGGGCAATTGACCTTCCTTGAAGTGCATGTGAACGGGATTGATGGCGTTCTGGGGCTTAGCTCCCCCCAGGGTTTAGCGATCAGCCCTGATGGGAAGCACGTATACGCCACAGGCGGCGATGACCTAGCTATGGCTATCTTTAGCCGCAACCCGGACACAGGCTCGCTCACCTTTGTGGAAGCGGTCGATGTCTTTGGCAGCGTAGCCGGTGTGGACAGTGCCCGCGCAGTGGCGGTCAGTCCCGATAATCTGAGCGTCTACGTGACAGGCAAAGACGATGCCAGAACAGACGACGCTATTGCCGTCTACAGTCGCAATGCAGATACAGGACGACTCTCCCCGGTCGAGATGGTTCAAGAAGGTGTGAATGGAGTGGCCGGTCTCAACGCGTTGACCGGGATCACTGTGAGTCCCGATAATCGCAACGTGTACGCGGCGAACATCTGGCACACCATGGCCGTTTTTAACCGTGACCCGGACACCGGCGCCCTGACCTTTGTCCAGGTGTTGGAAGATAAAGTTGATGTCGCAAACAACGGCTTGCTGGGGGCGCATGTGGTGGCCGTCAGCCCCGATAACCGGCATGTCTACGTGACCGGACGTCGCGGCGATACGGTCACGGTTTTTGGCCGGAACCCGGATACAGGCGCCTTGACTTTTACGGATCAGTTGCGGGGCAAAATTGGAAACACTACGGCCAACCTAGATGGGGCACACGGCCTGGCCATCAGTCCTGACGGCCAACACGTCTACGTCGCGTCAGACAATATCGACATGCTCTTGAACCTCAGCCGCGACCCACAGGCCGGAACACTGGCCTTAATGGAGGAATTCACCGACAATATGGCCGGAGTGGACGGTTTGGAAAACGGCTGGTCGATTGCTGTTAGCCCCGACGGTCGCAACGTCTACGTGGCCGGCTTTGATGACGACTCACTGTCCGTCTTCACCCGTGACGTGGCCTCGGGGTCGCTCGCCTTTACCGAGGTCATCAGAAACAAAGTAGGTCAGTAGCCGCGTGCAACGCGGGTAAATAACTGAGGCTTCCCGATTTCAACCTCCGGGAGGTGGCCAGGATCACTCTGCTTACTAGAGAATTTCCGGCTACTTCCTGGAGGGTATTTCTAGACGCGTCCTAGAGCCTGTTATGCACTTTGAGGAGCGAGGGTCATGGCTCTGACCAAACGCTGCAGCATCAAGATAGCAAATGCCACGACATGAAGCCCGCATAGCACCTCAGCAGTGCGTTCATAGTCTCGCACCGTCGGAACCGGGTGAGCCAGGCGAAACTGCGTTCGACGACCCACCGTTTGGGCAACAGCACGAAGCCCTTTCTCGTTGCTGGCAATTGGACGAGCACCAACTCCACTCCGTTATGGGCTGCGTCCTGAGCCGCCTGCTCTCCTGTGTATCCCTGGTGGGCGGACGCAACTTCTATGGAGTGCCCTGTGGCACTCTGAGCGTCTTTCATCAGCGGTGCTACCTGCGCATGTTCCGCTTCATGGGCAGGAGTGACATGCAAAGCCAGCAGGTAGCCCACGGTATCCACGGCCAGATGAAGTTTGCTGCCTTTTCGGCGCTTATAGCCGTCATATCCCGCCCGTGCGCCGCTCTCCGGCGTGGATTGGAGCGTGCGACTGTCCAGAATGGCCACTGTGGGATGCGGTTCCTTGCCTTGTGCCAAACGCAAGAGCGCTCGCAGATCATGGATCATGGCGACAAACACACCTGCCTTCAGCCACTGACGCGTTTGCTGATAGACCGTATGCCAGGGAGGTAAATCGTTGGGCATCATGCGCCATTGGGACCCGGTTTTCACGATCCAGCGCAATCCGTTGTACACTTCCCGCAGGTCGTGTTCCCGTTGTGGGGCATCCTCTCGCATCAGGGTCAGATAGGGCTTCATGAAGGCCCATTCTTCATCGGTTACGTCACTTGGGTATGGCTTCTTGTTCATGACGGAGAGATTACCACGGAAGCATATGATTTCCGCCGTGACAGTATGTGATTTTCGTATGAACGAGCACAAAAGTGCATAACAGCTTCTAGGCGGCTTATCAAAGCGACTAGGAGGGGCTTTGTTATGAAGAGTGTGGATGGTAAACCACGAGTCTTTCACATCTTGCGTCAGGACGCATTGGAGATCAAAGATACACCGTTTGGTAGCGTTGGAAAGGTCTTCAGCGGCGAAGGGATAGAGGCCGTCTGGGTAAGGAAACAGAACGAAGATATTGATGCTGATTGGTTCTCGCAGCCACTGGTAGATCTCATTCTCGTTGTGCAAGGGAAACTCAAGGTGGAGTTTGAACGATCCGATCTATCACCTCGCGTGCTCGAACCCGGCGATCTTCTAGTCCTTCCGGCAAACACGCGTTGCCGTGCGTACCGCTGGCCACGTGACGCCAAAGAAGCGACTGTGTTTGTTGCCGTGTATCCTGTGACCTGAAGCATAGAAATGCATACAACAGGAGCTAAGGATTCGTTTGCGGGCTACCGCTCGTCGTGGATTTCGATAACATCAGGCCGATCAGGCGCAATGCCGCTGCGGCCTCGGCCGACTGTTGCCGGGCCGCCTCCCGATTCGGCTGAGCGAAGATCGTCCGGATGGCCGCCGCCACGATCGCCTTGTCCCCCTTGGGCACGTGCGCCAGCACATTGCGCATGAAGTGCACCCGGCATCGCTGCCAGGCAGCACCGGCCAGCACCTCCCCAATGGCCTCCTTCAGCCCCTGATGCGCATCGCTGATCACCAGCTCCATCCCCTGCAGCCCACGAGCCATCAGGCCACGCAGAAAGGCCACCCAGAATGCTTCTTCTTCACTGGCCCCCATGTCTACCGCCAGCACCTCTCGCTCTCCCGTATCCCGTACTCCCGTTGCGCAGATGCTCTCGCCCTGATCACGAAGTCGGAGTTGATGATACATGGGGTGGATGTCCATAATGCTTGACCGTCCTCCAGGGAAGCGGTTATACTGGAGCTGGCCTCTTCGTTGCGGTATGATAGTGATGGCGGCGGCCTCTCTTCACTGGTATCGAGATCCTCGGGGGGAATGAGCAGAGTGAAAATCGCCATACTAACCGCTGGTACTCGGGGAGATGTGCAACCCTATGTTGCGGTTGGGGTTGGCCTGCAGGCAAAGGGGCATCGGGTTCGGATCGCCACGCATCGAAACTTTAAGTCCATGCTCGACCAGTACGGGCTTGACTTTTCCCCGGTTGAAGGTGATCCGCGCCAAATCCTCATGGGAGATGTGGGGCAGAAGCTCCTGAGCACCGAAAAGAATCCGATAGCGATGATGCGGCACACTGTTGCTGCTGCAGAGCCCGTTCTGCATCAGGTGTTCGATGACTATTGGGAAGCCAGTCAGGGTGCCGATGTGATTCTGTTTCATCTCCTAGCGGCGTTGCCGGCGGCCTCCATTGCCGAAAAACGGAATGTTCCAGCCTTTCCTCTGTACCTCCAACACGTGCATCACACCTGGCACTATCCGAGCGCAGCTGCAACTCCGCTGCTGCTGGGCATTCCATTCCTGGCAGGTCTGTACAATCGCCTTACGTATAAGCTGGAAGATTGGGCGTTTTGGCACTTTATTCGGTCGGTTATCAATCACTGGAGGGAGCATGTCCTGGGCTTGCCTGCTTACAAGGCCAACCCTTTTTTAAGCCGGGAATGGCAGCAGCGCCCTTTTCTCTACGGTTTCAGCCCTCGGGTTGTTCCGAAGGCGCCTGACTGGGGAGACAATATCCATATAACCGGATACTGGTTTCTTCCAATGGTTGAAGATTGGCGTCCCCCGAAACGGCTGGTAGATTTTCTACAATCGGGCTCGCCGCCTGTGTATATTGGCTTCGGGAGTATGGTTCATCGTGACGCCGAAGAGATGACGGAGATCGTGTTGAAGGCATTGCAGATGACGAACAGGCGGGGAGTTCTGGCCGCGGGCTGGGGTGGGCTCAGCGATAGCGATCTTCCGGACCATGTGATAAAAATAGACTTTGCACCCCATGACTGGCTTTTCCCGAGAATGGCCGCCGTGGTGCATCACGGCGGAGCCGGGACCACGGCGGCAGGCTTGAGGGCCGGAGTGCCCTCTGTCATTGTACCGTTCTTCGGTGATCAGCCGTTTTGGGGATGGCGGGTAGCGGCATTAGGGGTAGGGCCTCCGCCCATTCCCCGCAAGAAACTCACGGCGAAGTCGTTGGCGAAAGCCATGGAGTTTGCCGTCAACGATGAGGACGTGAAAAGGCGGGCTGAAAAGTTAGGCGAGGCGATTCGCGCCGAGCGAGGCGTTGATCGTGCTGTGGAGATACTGACTGAGTACTTCGCCAGCAGCTAGTATAAGCGCGTGTCTGAAAATTGATCGGCAAGGTGTCTGAGGGGTCTCCCTCAACGACCGGCTTCACAGGGGGATGTGTGGAGGGGACCTCCTCTCCACGAAAACCCCGCTTTTCCGGCCTGCACCTGCCTTTCTCGGCCCTTCCCGATGATCTTCGCGTGGTGAAAGAAACGTGCGGGCCGCGTCATTCGTTTCGGATAAGTCGGGGCGACCCGCCGGGTTGCCTTACGGAACTATTCTCTGAAGACCAGGGTTCCTATGTTGCTTTATTTGAGCGAAGATCAATAAGGCGAGCCTTTCTATGAGGTCCAAGGATATCCTGAATCTTGGTGGTATTGATAGGTGATGAGGAAATTCTCTCCATGGATAGGGCGCCTCTTGTTCGCAATGCCCTTTGCTGGCTTTGGCGTCTTTGTTCTCCTCACCCTTTTAGGGGCACGGCCCAAGATATTTCTGGGGGGACAATGGACGGTTCCAGCAAAATGGTCCGTGGATTGGTGGCTATTTTGGGGCGTGGGATGGGCATTCTTGGGTGCTGCGGCCTTCATCCTATTGAGTGGTGATGACTGGTTGCGTGATCAGGTTGTCCTGCGAACATGGATTCAGGATCTGGCCTTTGTAGTGCTTTTCGTGCTGTTCCTGATATCCCTAAATCTGTTGCTGGTTTCTCCATTGGCGAAGGGTGAGGCTACTTTCCAAGTGCTCTTCCTGACATACTCTGGGCCGGGGGCGGGACTGCTCAACCGCTTGGCGATCGGGTTGGTCGTCCTCGTTTTTGACTTGTTTGGCATTGCATTGATCCGTCGCCTTGTTCGGCGGACGAGACGCCTGCTGCAGGCTCCCAACGGGAAGCCTGATGGTTGACAATCGTTTGGAATGACGTTAGTGTCGGTTTGGGGAATCTGTTGTGTGGCTGAAGGGAGCGGCCCAATAGCTACCAGTTCCACAGGGGGAGGTGTGGAAGGGAGATCCCCCCACGGAAATCCCACCTTTGTCGCTCCGATGGCGGTTTGCTGGAATCGGCGTGTTCCGTATTATCGGGAGTCATCCTAATGAAGAAACCCATTCCCTTTTTCAAAATGGCAAGTTGGATTGTGGTGCTGGGCCTTCCCGTTGCCCTGATCATCCTGATGCTGCGCCTGGCGAGCGCGGCGACAGCCCCGGCCGCCCCGGCCGCGGCGGGCTTTCTGGACCCTGACTTTGGCAATGGCGGCCGTGTCATTATCCCCATCGCCGGTACGAACCAGATCGCCAGGGACGTCGCCATCCAGCCGGATGGCAAGCTGATCATTGCGGGCTATGACAAATGGGGGACGAGCGACCACGACGCCATCCTGGCGCGTGTCAACCCGGATGGTAGCCTGGACGGGACCTTTGGCACTGGCGGCATCGTCACCACAGCTCTCTCCGCTGGTGATGATGCCATTTACGCCATCGCCTTGCAGCCGGACGGTAAAATCGTGGCCGCTGGGCTGACGAAGGAAGGCGGTCGCAGTGTGGCGGCCCTCATGCGTTACCGTTCGAACGGTACTCTGGATGCCGATTTCGGCAATAACGGTGTCGTCACGGCCAGTTTGCAGCCAGCCGAGTCGTTTTTCCTGAGTGTGGCGGTGTTGGATGATGGCCGCATTGTAGCGGGTGGTACCGTGGTCCCGCCCGCAGCATCATCTTCGCCTCGGGCATTCCTTCTCGCCCAGTACCGGCCCAACGGCGCGCCAGATCCCTCGCTGGGCGGCGGGGGCGTCGTGACCACCACTATCCCTGGCGGAGATGCCAATAGTTGGGATATGGCTGTGCAATCGGATGGCAAAATCATCCTGGCCGGTTACGTTAGGGCGCCCGGAGGCGGAACGGATTGGGCTCTGGTCCGCTACAACGCGGACGGCGGCTTGGATACCGGCTTTGGTGCGAACGGCGTTGTCACTCAGAACGTGGGGTTTCGTGACTATAGCTATGGTGTGAGTATCCAATCCGATGGCAAAATTGTGCTGGGCGGCCTGACAGGAAGGGCGGGAGGCCTGGCGCGATACCATGCCGATGGCAGTTACGACAACAGTTTCGGCTCCATCACCGGCGCCAATTTTGTGACCATGGTCGTTCCCGGGTATAACACATCCGTTTTCATCGAGACGGCCTTGCGGGCTGACGATGGAATCGTGGCTGCCACTCGAATGAGCGGGGGCGATGGGCCGTCGGCCGTGGGCATAACCGGCTTTGACCGGAACGGCCATCCCGACTCGCGCTTTGGCCCATACGGTGTGATCACCACGACCGAGGGCACGCATACGGTGTCCTGTTACGCCCTTCTGACGCAACCTGACCGGAAAATCGTCCTGGCCGGGCACGTGGATATGGACGATACCGACAGCTACGAGATGGATCTGGCGCTATGGCGGTTCGTGCCGCGGGGCAAAGTTTACCTGCCGATCGTCGCCAGGTAGCGTCGCTGGCGATGACTGGCCACGTGTGCAGCGGGCTGACTCCCCGCGCCTTGCCCGGCTCGCCGGCCGCTGCTCCGATCGATAGCCGCTATGGTTCATGGAGGAGACGCTGTGCTCGTTCTCTATCTGCTTCCTGTGGTTTTGAGCGCTTTGCTGCTGGGGGCGCATTTCCTTCGGATGGGGATGTTGCCGCTGGTGGCTCTTTCCGTGGCGCTTCCTTTCGTCCTGTTGCTCAAGCGGGCGTGGGCAGCGCGACTGGTGCAAATCCTTCTCGTGTTAGGAGCGCTTGAGTGGATCAGGACCTTGACGGTCCTCGCCGCTGCGCGGTGGGCGAGTGGACAACCCTGGATCCGGCTTGTGGTGATCCTGGGGGTGGTTGCTGCATTCACCGGCGGCTCGGCGTTGCTCTTCTCCTGGAACCACACGATCAGGAAGTGGTATGGATTGGAGGAGACACTGGCCGAAGAAAGAGCGCAGGGGTAGCTGGCATGGGGTTGTACCGGATGGGGGTTGGATAGCTGCTGAGAGCGTGTCTGAAAATTTACCGGCAAGATGTTCTGCGGGTCTCCCTCAACGACCAGCTACAGGGGGAGGTGTGGAGGGGGCCTCCCCTCCACGGAAATCCCACTTTTCCGGCCTGTACCTGCCTCTCTCGATCCTTTCCGCAGGACCCAGGCCGAGGCCAGGCAAGTGGAGGGCAAAAGAAGGGCTTTTCCCGGAGGGGGGGGGCCTCCGGGCCTCCCCCCAACAGAAGCAATGGCATTTTTCAGACACACTCTGAGTAAGGGAGCTTGACCAGGTGAAGGGGGAAAATCCGCCTGGCGTGTAGAGGCGGGGAGTCTGAAGATTCGTATCGCATTGGGCGAGGCCGTCGCAGCAGGAAACGGTGGCCTTGCCCTCTTTTTGTGGGCGACTCCGCTCGCCGCAAGGAGCGCAAAGGAGGCCGGGGTAGACCATATGGATGTGTCCCGGATGGCTTGTCCGCCTTTGAGCAGCGCTACCCACGATGGGCAGGCGTCCGTTGACGCCTGGGATGTTTTCTGCTGTAGGTGACATACTGAATTAGGGAGAGCAGTTTAGGGTGATAGAACCGGGGTGGGCGTATAAGGGTTGACAGGCCCGGAGAGGGGCGATTATACTGTTGGCGAACAGCGTCGTTCCCCTGTCCCTGTTCTCCTCCATAACATGCTGCCGGTTGGTGACCTGGTTCGTGTCCTCGTGAGCCGGCGGCCGTTCGTAAGAAATCATCCGCGTGCGCTTGAAGGAGATTCTGCCGTGCCCGCCCTGCGCTTGTATCTGCTGGGCACTCTGAGGATCCAATATGATGATCGGCCGCTGCCCCAGCCCCCTACACTGAAATCCCAGTCCCTACTGGCCTATCTGGTCTGCCATCGCGATCGGCCACAGCCACGTGACAGGCTGGTTCACCTGTTCTGGGGCGATCGGCCGGAGCGCAACGCGCGCCGCTCCCTCAACACCGCCCTGTGGCACATCCGCCATCGTTGCCTCCCCCATGCCGACCTCATCCTGAGCGATGCCCGCATGGTGCAGTTCGATCCCGAAGCGGACCTCTGGCTCGATGTGGAAGCCTTCGAGGCCCTGGCATCCCGCGATGATCTGGAGAGCTTGCAGGCCGCCGTGGCGCTCTATCGAGGGGATTTCCTCGAGGGTTTCTACGATGATTGGGTGATCAACGAGCGCTATCGGCTGGAGGCGCTGCTCTTCGAAGTGTTGGAGCGGCTGATGGTCGGCTATGAAGCGCGAGAGGAACATGAGGCCGCGCTGGCCACGGCCCTCCACCTCCTGAATCGCGATCCGCTGCGGGAGGAAGCCCATCGAGCGGCCATGCGCGCCTACTGCCGGCTGGGGCGGCGCAATGCCGCCCTGGAACAGTACCGCCGCTGCCAGAGGATCGTGCAGGCGGAACTGGGCACGGAGCCGATGGTCGAGACCACCGAGCTTTACCGGGCTATCCTGGAGGGGCGCATCGAGATCGGGCGCGTGTCCGGGGTTCGAGCGTCCCTTGTGGAAATGCTTCCTGAGACGCCCCCGCCGTCAGGGCGCACGCCGTTGGACGTGACCGCAGCCAGCCCGTTGGTGGGGCGGGAAGAGGAGCTGGCGTGTCTGCACCGCTGCTGGCGGGAAGCACAGGCCGGTCGCGGTCGCCTGATCCTCATCGGCGGCGAGGCGGGCATCGGCAAGAGCCGCCTGATCCAGGCCTTCGCCGATCACCTGCGCTGGCAGGGAACACGAGTCCTGCAGGGCCGCTGTTATGAATTCGAGCGCCTTCTGCCTTACCAGCCCTTTGTCGAAGTGCTGCGGACGGCGCTGCCCACCCTGACATCCATTGCTATGTCCAACCTGCCCGCCTGGGTTCTGGGGGAGGTGGCCCGCTTGGTGCCGGAGGTGCTGGAGCAGCCTGCTCAGCGCGTTTCCTCCACGATCCGCTCCGACCAGGAACGTGGCCACCTCTTCGACGGTGTGGCTCGCTTCCTGTCCACGCTGGCCACGCACGGCCCGCTCCTTATCGTCCTGGAGGATCTGCACTGGGCCACTGAGACCACATTGCAACTGCTTCACTATCTGGCGCGCCGCCTGGCCGGACATCCGGTGCTCCTGGTGGGCTCCTATCGGATCGGGGAGGTGGAGCCGCAACACCCCTTCCACGGCCTCAGGGAGCAACTGCATCGGCAGGGGCTGGCCGTATCGCTACGCCTGCCGCCGCTGTCGGTGGCGGCCGTGGAGGACATGGTGGCGCGAATGTCCGGGGCGGGCGCGGCGGCGGTCCCCCTGGCCCGGCGGCTGCACCACAAGACGGAAGGCAATCCCCTCTTCATCATCGAGATCGTCAAAGAGCTCTTTGAGGTGGGCACATTGCGCCTGGTGCAGGGGCGCTGGCAGGGCGATTTCGACCGCCTTAGCGAGGCGGATCTCCCCTTGCCGGCGGGCGTGCGCCAGGTTATCCAGGGCCGAGTGCGTCGGCTGGATGAAGACAGCCGGATGGCGCTGCAACAGGCGGCCGTCATCGGTCAGGAGTTTGACTTGGAGTTGCTGAATGCCCTGCGGGACGAGGATGAAGGGGCGACCCTGGAGGCTATCGATGCACTGCTGCGCCACAGGTTGATCGTGGAGGGGGCGGGGGCGATGGGCCGGGATTACGCCTTCTCTCATCACCTCATTCAGGAGGCGGTCTACGCCGGGATTCCGCAGCGCCGCCGGCAGTACGTGCACGCGCGGGTGGGGATGGCGATGGAGCGTCTGTACGGCCCGCAGATAGAGGAATTGGCCGGCGAGCTGGCGTTTCACTTCCAGCAAGGTCGGCTGTTGGACGAGTCTCTGACGGAGAAGGCGATCGCCTACCTGCTGCAGGCGGGGGATCGGGCGCGCGGGCTGTACGCCCACCGTGAGGCGATTCACTTTTACCAGCAGGCGCTGGCGCTCCTGAACGAGCAAGGTGAATATGAACGGGCAGCGCGGACGTTGATGAAGCTGGGGCTTACCTATCACAACGCCTTTGACTTTAAGCGAGCGCGCCAGGCTTATGATGAAGGTTTCGCCCTGTGGCAGCGGGCGGGAGCGGTTCGGCCGGCGGCCCCCCACGCTCTGAGGGTGCTTTGGAGTGATCCTCTGACCCTGGACCCGACCATGGCCGACGACGTCGTTTCGGTGAGTGTGATCGACCAACTCTTCAGCGGGCTTGTGGAGCTGAGTCCGGAGACGGACGTGATACCCGATGTGGCCCGAACCTGGGAGGTTTTGGAAGACGGCCAAAAATATGTCTTTCACCTGCGGGACGACGTGCGGTGGAGTGACGGAAGCCCGGTAACGGCGGCGGACTTCGAGTACGCCTGGAAGCGGTTGCTCGATCCGGCGATCCGTTCGCCCATTGCCCGCTGGCTCTTCGGCATCAAAGGTGCCAGCGCCTTCCATCGGGGTGAGGCTGGCAGGGAAGACGTAGGGGTACGGGCCATAGATGAGGTCACCCTGGTGGTGGAGCTGGAGGGGCCGACCAGCTACTTCCCCCATCTGCTGGCGAGCAGCGCCGCTTATCCCGTGCCCCGGCATGTGGTGGAAACGCACGGGGCGTCCTGGACGAAGGTGGAGAACATCGTCACCAACGGTCCTTTCCGGCTGGAGGCCTGGAACCGGGATGAGTACATTTTCCTGTCTCGTAACCCCGGGTATCATGGCCGGTTCGAGGGGAACGCTCAGCAGGTGGAGCTGTTCCTGATCCAGGATCCGTATGCCCAATTGGAGATCTACCAGGCCGATGGTCTGGACGTCGTGGATCTTTGGGCCCTGCCGGCATCCGAGATGGACCGCGCAAGGCAGCGGCACGCCACGGAGTATATCTCGGTCCCCGTGCCGCGCACCCACTATGTGGGATTCAACGTCAGCCGGCCTCCCTTCGACGACCTCCGGGTCCGTCGGGCTTTTGTTCTGGCCACGGACCGGGAGAGTCTGGCGGGGATGGCCATGAGAGGCCGTCGTTTCCCGGCTACGGGAGGGTTCGTGCCGCCGGGGGTGCCAGGGCACTCATCGGGGATTGGCTTGCCGTATGACCCTGGCTTGGCGCGCCAACTGCTGGCTGAGGCCGGCTACCCGGGTGGCCGTGGCCTTCCCGCTGTCGAGTCCCTGACGGGGGACGACGATGCCGTGAGGGAGTACCTGGGGGCTCAATGGCGAGAAAACCTGGGGGCAGAGATCAAGTGGGAGACGGCGGAGTATGGGGTACTTCGCGATAGGGTAGATCGGGAGCCACCACACATGTTCATCTTAAGCTGGGGGGCCGCCTATCCCGACCCCGACTTCTTCCTGCGGGTGAGTCCCGCCCGGCGTGACAGCCGGTGGAGGAGCGAAACCTACGATGGACTGGTAGAACAGGCCAGGAGGGTGACGGATCAGAAGGAGAGGATGAGGCTGTACAGGCAGGCGGACAGAATTTTGGTCGAAGAGGCAGTGATTATGCCCCTCACATATGGGCGGATGCACCTGTTGGTGAAGCCATGGGTGAGGAAGTTCCCCACGTCAGCGATCAGGCAGTGGTTCTGGAAGGATGTCATCATCGAGCCGCATTAGCCGCTGGCCTGATGAAGAGAGTTCCCTCCCCGAGCCGGACCGGGATGTGCAGTCCCCTCGCCATCCCTGGAGGCGATTTTTCCCCGTTGATTGATCCTCCTATGGCAGACCGCCACCATGAGGCCAGAGCCGAAGGGGCCAGGCATAGCTTCGTCTTCGCTCCCTTTGGGTAGCGCTGGTTAGCGCTCCACGGCAGTCTCCCTCATGGGTGTTGCCGGGGCAGGGCGATTCATGAATCGCCCCTGCCCACGGGTAGGCGGCAGATCAATCCTCCGTCTGGGGAAAGGCCCAAAGGAGGCGCCATGCATGCAGCGCTGCGCACAAAATGTCTCCTGTGGGCTCACCAACACGGGACAGGGAGACCACCTGCCCACGGTAGCCGGGAAACAATGTCCTCGATTCCAAAATGAGCATTTGATGAAGTCGAGGCTGAGCGGCGATTTGACGGCTGATTTGATGCTCTGTTGATAGCTGTGTCATATGCTGCCATCGTAGGATGGCGGACTTTTGCACGCGGAGTACAGAGGCCGAGGGTCGTGGGGGGCTGGGGAATGTCTCTCCGGCTCCCCCCTGGCTGGAGATCGAGAGGAGCCCTATATGACCGAGGAATCTCTACACCCACCGAACAGCACCTTCGTCGTCCGCTTCTGGCAGGCGTGGTCGGACGCCGGGCCTATCTGGCGAGGCCGCATCGAGCACGTGCAGAGCGGCAAAAGTGCCACGTTCCTTCAGCTTGAAAAGATGGTGGACTTCATGCGAGGTTTCGGCATCATGGCGGTTGAAGGCGGCCCTGCCCAGGGTGAGGAGAGCCGCGAGTAGGGCTCGGTCCTCATTGCGCCGTGGACAGGGTTCCGCATCTGAGAGTGTGTCTGAGAAATGCTGTTGCTTCTGCGAGCCCCTCCGGAAAAAGTCTTTCTTCTGCCTTCAGCTTGCCTGGCTTCGGCCTGGGCCCTTCGGGAAGGGCCGAGAAAGGCAGGTGCGGGTCGGAAAAGCGAGATTTCCGTGGAAGGGAGATCCCCTCCACACCTCCCTCTGTGGGGTTGGTGGTTAGTGCCACCCGTGAGGCGTTTGCGCTATGAGCGCACGATCTCTTCTGCTCACATTGGCCGTGATGCTGTGGGCGGGGATGTGCACCCCCGCGCCCCAAGGTGCTACGTTGATCGCGGGCGACGGTGCCGGAGCTGCTCCGGTCGCTTCTCCCGCCGTCCCCCCATCCGATGCCGCCCCTGTCGGCCGCCATCTCCGCCTGTGGGCGCGCTCGGGCGATCTGCCCCGCATCTTCCTGCCAGTCGTCATGACCGGGATTCCAGCCCGCGCTGACGGCGCTCAGCCTCTCATCAGACCGCCGTCGGGAGCCAGCGACCAAAACCCCGCCTTCTCGCCGGATGGCCGCTTCCTCGTCTTCACCCGCTTTGAGAACGGCTACAACAGCGGCCCGGCGGGCATCTTCCGGCTGGATCTGTCGAGCGGGAAGATCATCCGCCTGACGCCAGAGGAGGACCAGGACCATGTCAACCTGCCCGGCTCGGCCTGGAATCCCGTCAAGGACCGCATCGTGTTCGCCTCCGACCGCGCCGACCGTGATGATTTGTGGCAGATCGCTCCTGATGGCTCGGATCTCACCTCCGTGACGGCTCACGACGGCCCGCCCTGGTACATCGAACCGAGCTGGTCTCCGGACGGGGAGTGGATCGTGTTTGAGGTGAGGGACGGTGTGCCCGATGGCCGGCAACGGGGGAGCATCTGGAAGGTACGGGCGGACGGGACCGGGCTGACCGTCCTCACCGATGGCCCGGCAGAGGGAATGGACAACCGCCAGCCGAACTGGTCGCCCACTGGAGGGCGGATCTTGTTCCAGCGCCGCGATCCCGGCAGCGATGGTTGGGACATCTACACGATGGCCCCGGATGGGACGGATGTCCGCCGGGTTACCGGTCCATCCTCCAGCGATACGGATGCCAGCTGGTCCCCGGACGGTCGGTACATCGTCTACTCCTCCGACTATGGGGGCCTGCCCACGTCCAGCATATTCGTCGTCCCAGCAGAAGGGGGGACGCCTGTCCGCGTCACTTTCAGCGATGTCCACGAAGACAGCGCGCCCTCCTGGTCGCCCGATGGCAGGTGGATCGCGTTCGAATCACGCTTAGGGGAGGGCGAGGACTCGCCGGCCTCGTTGTGGCGCGTGCCCGCGCCCGCTGCGACCACTTTCACCTGGCCTGAGTGGGCGTATGAGGCCCGCCTGGCCGGCGTTTCCTTTGAGCCTGACATGAGCGACGCCGAGATCGAGGCCCGGCTGCAGCGGGCCGTCGAGGATGGTGTCAGCGTATTGGTGGTGGACGCGCCCACCGGCTGGAGTTACATCGCCTGGGTGGACGACGTCGCGTTCAACCGGGTGCTGACCCTGATGCGCGATCGCGTCTTCCCCCGTGCCCACGCGAAAGGGCTCAAGGTGATCTGGTACCTTGCTGGCCTGGAGCTGGTGTGTGAGGGGTGTGTGCAGACCGGTCGGGACCCGGCGACGGAACATCCTCAATGGATGCAGATCGACCGCGGCGGCGATCCCGTCCAGTTCAGCGGCGTGCAGGGAGTCTTCTGGCTGGGGCCGGATGATCTGGACGCCTGGCTTTCGCCCGAGTCGCCTTACCGGGACTTCTACATCGGCCGCATTGAGGAGATCGCGGCCGCGGGCGCGGATGGCCTGTGGATGGATGTCGCCTACCTGCTGAACGGCATCGGCCAGTTCGACGACCTGTGGCCCTCATACGACCCATACAGTCAGGCCGCGTTCCGCGCTGCGTACGGCTATGCGGACATCCCCGCCAAGGATTGGGAGGACCCGGCCTGGCGCCGTTTCGTGCGCTGGCGCCAGATCTCCATCGCCCGTTTCGTGCGGGATGTGGCTGCGGCCGCGCAGCGGCGGACGCCTGGCCTGCTCTTCTTCACCGAAAACTGGGGCGTGGACTCCAATTTCGTCACCCAATACGCGCAAGATCCCCTCGATTTCATCACCACCTCCTTCGTGGCCACGGCCCATGAGCTGGAGCCGGTGGATCAGGACGATACGGGCATGGCCGATGCCACCCTCAAGCAATGGCGCGACTATGTTCTCATGGTGAAATTCGCAGCCGCTGCGAACAAGGGCAAGCCGGCATGGGTGCTAACCTACGCCGGCGGCGTGGATGACAGCCTGCGCGAGGGAGGCGTGCACCTGGCTGAAGGGGCGAATTTCTATGAGGCCAAAGGGCCGGAGATGGTGGATGACTCCACCGGCAGCCGCCCCGTCCTCTTTCCCTGGCTGGCCGCCAACGCGAAGCAGGCTTATCACAGCGACTCCATGGCCGAGGTGGCGGTGTGGTATAGCCCCCGCACGCGCGATTTCATCGACGGCGAGAACGCGGGAGACAGCAAGTTCGACTACGCGGCCACCACCTATCTCAGAGCGTACCGGAATCTCGGCCAGGATCTGCTCGAGGATCAGGTCCCCTTCGATATCGTCACCGGCCAATGGTCGCTGGCCGAGTTGAAGCGCTATGCCTGGCTGGTGCTGCCCAACGCCGTCTGCCTGAGCGCGGGAGAGGCCGCTTTACTGCGGGACTACGTCGCAGCGGGGGGGAAGCTGGTCGTGACCGGGGACACGGGCGAGCGGGACGCATGGTGTCGGCCGCGGTCGGACAACGCCCTGGCCGGGGTTCCCACTTATCCCCTCCGCGCCGTGAGCAGTGACCTGCTGCGCACCGACCTCGCCGATGCGGATAAAGGACGGGTGCTCATCGAGCCCCGCCGGGGGGAGGACGAACAGGGCCCTTTCCTCCTGCTTACCCTGGTGAATTTCGATGCCGGGCGTGATGTCATGGACATCGGCGTCGATCTTCGCCTGCCGGAGGCGTTCCGCCTGGCATCGGTCGTCTGGAGCGCGCCTGACGCCACGGGCGGCAACCTGGATTTCACCCTCGGAGCCGGCCGTGTGCGTTTCACCCTGCCCGTCTTGCACACCGCGGCGGCGATCATTCTCCGCGATGCTGCCCTCCGCCCGACAGGCGGTTTCGGATATCAGTCGGGGATTCCCCCATCCCCTCGCTGCGGTGCCACGCCGCTACATGCACAGGAGGAGTGAGATGTCCGTCAAGAGGATGCTGCTTACCGGGTTGGCCGTTAGCATCGTCATGCTCGTGGCGATCGCCAGCGCTCATTCCGCTGGCGTCGCCTATGCACGACCCTCGGCAGGGACTTCGGATTCCGGGGTGACGATTCCGTACGCGGGGCGCCTGGAGCGCGCCAATGGACAGCCGGTCGCAGATGGTGTCTATGATCTCGCCTTCGCCTTGTATAGCGAGCCATCCGGCGGCGATCCCCTGTGGACGGAGACGCAGAGGGATGTGGCCGTGCAGGGGGGCTCGTTCGCCACGCTGTTGGGTAGGACGAACGCGATCCCGACAGAGGTGCTGGATTCCGGCGCGGGTTGGCTGGAGGTGAGCGTGCGAGGGCCGGGTGAGGATCGCTTTAACGCTTTGAGCCCTCGGCTGCGGCTGTCCAGCGTAGCATCCGCATCTTCCGCCAGCCCATCGGCAGGTTCCGCCTGCCCACATGACCACCTTGGAGAGCTTTGGACCGGGAGTGGGGTTTGGGGGCTGTCCGTGGTCAACAACTATTCTCTCGGTAATGCCATAGGTGTCTCGGGCTTTGCTCCAAAGGGTGTTGGAGTGCTCGGATGGAGCACGAACGGCTACGGCGTGAAGGGCTCCAGCACGAACAGCTTTGGGGGCTGGTTTGAGAGCGATGACGATCATCTTGATCTGGGGTTAGGCGGCCATGTCGGTCGGATCAACACGGACGGTAGCGACCAGGAGAGCATGTTGATCCTCTCCAGCAATGCCGATATCATCGCCAGGCTGGACAACGATGGCGGGGAGGATCATCAGTTCCGCATCCTCAACTCGGGGGGGAGCAACGCCTGCACTGTTGACGAGAGCGGGAACTTGAACTGCGCTGGCAGCAAGTCAGCCGTGGTGCAGACCGCCAACCATGGCCAGCGCCGGCTCTATGCCATGGAGAGCTCCGAGGTCTGGTTCGAGGACTTCGGCAGCGCCTCATTGGTTGAGGGAGAGGCCAAGGTGGGCTTCGATCCCATCTTCGCCGAGACGGTCAATCTGGAGGTGGCCTATCACGTCTTCCTGACCCCGGTGTGCCAGGAGCCGGTGTTGTTATTCGTCACCGACAAGGGCGCCACAGGGTTCTCTGTGCGGGGCGTCACCCTGGACGGCCAGCCTTCCCAGTGCGCCTTCGAGTATCGCATCGTCGCCAAACGGCTGGGGTATGAGAACGTGCGCCTGGAGGCGGTGAATTGGCAGGAGGAGGATTGATGAAGAGGACAACTTGGGTCATCGCCATCGTCGTCCTGGCCTGCCTGTTGCTGGCCGGCGTCGTGCTGGCCCAGCCCAGCCGTCAGTCTGGCTCGCCCACGCTGTACACCATCGGGCCAGGGGTGGCTTCCAGCGATCTCTATCGCTTGATCGGCGTATCCTGGGACGTGGATGGCACGGCCAGCGGCGGGGGCTACCGCCTGTTGGATCCGTCCGGACCTGCGCTGCGGGGCAACGGCTGTTGCTGCACCTATCTGCCCTGCGTGTTCGGCGGCCGTTAGCCTTGAACGTTTCTCCGATTTATTCTGAGTACTGTCCGATTATGAAGCGGAAGGTGCCCGGTATCGCGAATGCCGGGCACCGCTTTTCTCTATCATTTTCGCATCCCAACGGCAAGTTCAAGTTATGGAAAGACCATCTCCCGTTCATCCCTTGTGCGTGATGCAACCTCATGACTCGCTACTTGTTCGCTCGAAGGCGCCCTGGCAGCCCGGGATATGGGCGTGGGGGGCGAGAGGCGCTGCCCTTCGCTACCCAAAGAGCCAAGCGTTATAGGCCACGTTGACCTGGTTTCATAGACGGTGGTAGACTTGGATGAAAAGGGCGAGAGGACGCTTACTCCCATGGCCCCCTGAACAGGTGAAGGAGCCTGATGATGTGGGCTGCAGAATGGCTGCAAGAGCCATTGGGATATGGGAGAGCTTAGGGGGAACGCTCATGTGTGATACATTCGTGGCCCTGCACGACGCCACCGCCGATGGCTCGGTGATCTTCGGCAAGAACAGCGATCGGGATCCCAACGAGGCCCACGAGTTGGTGCTCATCCCTCACAGTCGCCACCCGCCAGGCAGCACGGTCAAGCTGACCTATGTCGAGATCCCGCAGGTGGAGGAGACCTGCGCGGTGCTGCTGGCCAAGCCCTTCTGGATCTGGGGATGCGAGATGGGGGCCAACGAGCACGGCGTGGTCATCGGCAACGAGGCCGTGTTCACCAAGGTGCCCTATGAGAAGGAGCCGGGTCTGATCGGCATGGATTTCATCCGCCTGGCTCTGGAACGGGCTGATACGGCCCGGGCCGCACTGGACGTGATCACCGGGCTGCTGGCTCAGTACGGCCAGGGTGGGAATTGCGGCTTCGCCAGGAAGCTCTACTACCACAACAGCTTCATCATCGCCGATCCGTCGGAGGCCTGGGTGCTGGAGACGGCGGGGCAGGAATGGGCCGCCGTCCGGGTGACCAGCGGCGTGCGCAGCATCTCCAACGCCATCACCATTGGCTCCGAGTGGGATCTGGCTTCCGATGGACTGGTGTCGTATGCTGTTGAGAGAGGCTGGTGCAAAGGCCGGGAGGATTTTCACTTCGCCCGCTGTTACTCCGACTTCCTCTATACCCGCTTCAGCGCCGCTCGTTTCCGCCAGAGCTGCACCACGCGGCGGTTGCGCGAGAAACAGGGCCAGCTCACCGTCGCCGATGCGATGGCGATCCTGCGCGATCACGGGCCGCAGGCCGGGCCGGACTGGACGCCCGCCCGGGGGGTGATCGGGTCGACCGTCTGCATGCACGCCGGCTTCGGTCCGGTGCGGGTCAGCCAGACCACCGGCTCCATGGTCTCGCGCCTGACGCCGGAGAGCCAGACCCATTGGCTGACTGGGACGGCCGCGCCGTGCACGGGCATCTTCAAGCCGGCGTGGATCGACGCCGGCCTGCCGGATCTGGGCCCGGCTCCCACCGGCACGTATGACGAAGCGACTCT
Source organism: Chloroflexota bacterium (assembly GCA_013152435.1). Lineage (NCBI taxonomy): Bacteria > Bacillati > Chloroflexota > Chloroflexota bacterium. The sequence goes on from JAADGJ010000067.1 coordinate 30,815, forward strand.
CTGGTGGCGGCATGAGGCGTTGCATCGCGCCGTGCTGCGGGACTATGCCGTTCGGCTATCCGCCTATCGGGAGGAGCGGGACGAGCTGGAGGCGGGCTTTATCGCCGCGGCGATGGAGCATCTGGACGCGCCACCGGATCAACGCCTGGCCTTCTCCGCCCAATGCTTCGCCGAGGCTGCTCAAGCCACCGGGCGTTGGACGGAGCGGGTCCGCTCCACGCGCCCCAGGGGGCGGCTACCGTGGTATTATGCGCTCGCCTGGCGACGGTTTAACCGGCAAGCCGGGTTCCCGGAGCCCCAATAATGCACCTAGAGAGCCTGCATCAGGAGCGCGCACGGATGGAAGAGTTGGTATACGCCTCGGCCACCACACTGGCCCGTCGGATTCGTGATCGAGAGATCTCCTCGGAAGAGGTCGTCCAGGCCCACCTCCAACAGATAGAGCGGGTCAATCCCCACCTGAATGCCATCGTCCAGCTGGTAGCTGAAGAGGCCCTTGAACAAGCCCGTGCTGCTGACGCGGCACTCATGCGGGACCAGCGGATCGGCGTGCTCCATGGCGTCCCCTTTACCGTCAAGGACTGGATCGACGTCGCCGGATTACCCTGCACCGGGGGAGACCCTCGCTTCAGAGATCGCCGACCACAGGAAGATGCCACAGTCGTCGCCCGGATGCGCCAGGCGGGAGCTATCCTATTGGGCAAGACCAATGTGATGGTTGAAAACCCGGTCTATGGACGCACTAACAATCCCTACAACCTGGCCTATAGTCCTTGCGGAAGTAGCAGTGGTGAAGCAGCACTGATCGCCGCCGGTGGGTCTCCCCTTGGCTTGGGATCGGACTCTGGCGGCAGTATCCGCCAGCCGGCCCACGCCTGCGGCATCGCCGGGCTCAAACCAACAACGGGCCGGATCCCGCTGACCGGTCACTTCCCCTTCATCAGTGCTATGAACGACCCACGCACCACGATTGGCCCCATGGCCCGCTACGTGGAGGACCTGGCGCTGGCGCTGCCCATCCTCTCCGGGATGGACTGGAAGGATGCGAGTGTAATCCCGATGCCCCTCGCAGACTGGCGAGCTGTCGATGTGCGGTCACTTCGGGTCGCATTCTATACGCATCATGCGGAGGCCGAGCCCACTCCCGAGACGGTTGAAACGTGCCATCGGGCGGCCCAGGTTCTGGCGGAGGTGTGTGCGAGCGTGGAGGAAGCCCTGCCGCCGCGCATCGAGGAGGCCTACTTCATCACGCGCCAGTACTGGCAGCGACCAGAGTCTATGTGCGCGGAGGAGTGGGTGCCGGATGGGGAAGTCAGGCTCAGCAGCGAGGAGGTCGAACAGCACCTGTTTATGTGGGATCGCTTCCGCCGGGCGCTCATTGGTTTTATGGCACACTACGATGTGATCCTGACGCCCGTTGCTGAGCGTCCGGCAGTGCCGCATGGCACGGATAGCGGTCGCATTCCGTACACCTTGCCCTATAGCCTGACCGGCTGGCCGTGCGTGGTCGTGCGCGGTGGGACGTCACCTGAAGGATTGCCCATCGGGGTGCAAGTCGTCGCGCGGCCTTGGCAGGACGATGTAGCACTCGCCGTGGCCCGGGAGCTTGAGCGGGAGCTCGGCGGGTGGCAGCCACCCCCTATCTCCCATACAACCGTGTAGCCCACGAAATATCAGCGGTTGTCCTCGCCAGGCATCCGTACGGTAATCCCTTGCAGGCGGGAAAAATGCTTGCGATCGAAGGTGTAGATTGTGTCGATGCCTTGGGATAGCATCCAGGTGGCGTTGTATGCGTCAATGAAATCTATGTTCTCCTCTACATAATACTCAATGGCTTGTAAGATGAGATGGCCATTCGCAATCTCCAGGCCGGGCGTATTGAGGATGGCCAGTACCATGTCTCTGATGTCTGGGCGAGGCAGTTTATAGAAGGATTCGAGTGTCCAGACGATCTCTGCTATGACAAGGCCATTCGTGACCAGGCGTACCTCGCCTATCGCGGCACGACGTAGGATGCGCTCGACATGATCGGCCTGCGTCGGCACGTCGTTGGTCAGATAGCGCAGAAAGAGGTTTGTATCCATGAAGATGCGTTCACTCATCACTTTGGGCGACCTCGCGGGCGTGGGATTCTATGACCTGGCGGCGAACAGCTGTGAAGTCTTGAGGCTCGGAGACGGGCACGCTACCTCTGAGATCGAGCAGAGTACGTGTGAGAGGCTGGAGGATGACCTCACCCCCTCGACGTATAAACGCTACCCGATCTCCCTCGCGTAGATTGAGCCAATGGCGTACTTCCTTTGGAAGAGTGATCTGTCCACGACGGCCGACTTTGCTAATCGTCATCATCCTCTCTCCTTGTCGTCCATTTTATTCATGGTGTGTCATTTACGATTATGCATGTTAAATAAGGATTTGTCAAGCAAATTGATCTTTGCTGGGTAGAAAGAGGGTTTGATGGCGCACCGGGTGGATTCATGCTATAATCTGAAGGTGTCCGCATTTCAAGACAGAGGGCTCAGCGGGTGGCAGCCGCCAGGCGAGTATGGAAACCTGCTCCCCATCTTCCATACAACCGCGTAGGGCGGTTTCCCATGGCTTCCGCTGTCATGCTCGATGCTCACGGCCTCGGCACCAAGGTAGCTTTCCATTCCAAGCGCTCTGGCTGCAGGCGACCCTCATCCCCCCGACCATCTTCTCCCTGGCCAGGGAGAAGATAGCTTGGTTGGGCTTGTGGTGGCGGCGCAGCGAAGCTGC
>JAADGJ010000068.1 GCA_013152435.1 Chloroflexota bacterium
CAGCCTCCGCCCGATGGGCGGCCGCCTCCGCCGCCGCGATCTCCTCCGGCCGCGCTCCGGCCTGCACGCGCGCCAGCTCCGCCTTCGCCGACACCAACGAGGCCTCCGCCGCGCGCACCGCCTGCTCCAGGTCCGGCACATGCAGCCGCGCCAGCACCTGCCCGGCGACGACCTCGTCCCCCTCCTCCACCGAGACCTCGGCCACGCGCCCCCCGATCTCAAAGCCCAGATAAGCCCACCGCGCGGGGACCACATCCCCGGAGGCCCAAATGACCCCCTCCAGGTCGTCCTCTCCATCCGCCGGGGTCGGTGTGGCTGCCGCTGAGCCACCGCCGGGCGCGGAGCAACCGGCCATCCCGTACACTACCGCGAATAGCACGACGACTCCCGCACACTTCCACAGGATACGCTTCATGGTCGTCCCTCATTCATACCGCAACGCTTCTACAGGGCTCAGGCGCGCCGCCCGCCAGGCGGGATACACGCCGCCCACGATCCCCAGACACAGGGCCACCGCCACCGCCTGCCCGATCAGGCGCAGGCTGTAGACCCCGGAGATATAGCTATACCCCGAGGCCGCCGACAGCCGGCTAAGCGCCACGGTCAGGCCGACTCCCAACAGGATGCCCACCAGCGCGCTCAGGAGCCCCAACACGGCCGCCTCGCTGATGATCATCCCCAACACCCGGCGTTGCCGCCACCCCAACGCTCGCAGCGTGCCGATCTCCCGGGTGCGCTCCATGACGGCCATGACCATGGTGTTCGTGACCACCACGCCGCCGATGAATACGGACAGGGCGATGATGGCCTGGACCATGGCCTCCGTCTGTTGCATATCCTGCGTGTTCTGGGCGAACTCACTGGAGAGCGAGGCCTTCAGCTCCGGGAAACGCTGCTCGATCATCGAGCGCACACGATCGGCGTCTTTGGGATCCCGCAGATCGATCAGGAGATAGCTGACCTGGCGGGGCCGGTTCAGCAACGCCTGCGCCTCGCGCAGGGCGATGACCCCGCCTCCCTCCTCCCAGGGGACGCCCGTCTCATAGATCCCGACAACCCGATAGCGGTTCTGGTAGAGGCGGACGGTGTCCCCGATCCGCAGCTTATAGTTCTCCGCGGCCATCCGGCCGATGATGATCTCGTTGGGGCGTCGGATACCACGCCCTTCGACGATCTGATAGTGGCGCATGGCCGGGGCGTTAACATCCATGCCCGTAATGATGAAGAGAGGCATCTCCTCCGTGATGACGAAACCCAGAAGCATCCCGGATACCGCCTTGACCTCCGGCATCGCCGCGATGGCGCGCCCGATCCGCTCGTCGATGGCGGAAAGGGACATATCCGGCACATCCGCCTGCATCACGGCGATATCCCCGGCCCCGCCGCTCCCCATGACCTGATTCAACTGCTCGATGAAGCCGTCCGTGATGGCGCCCAAGGAGACCAGGGAGGCCACGCCGACTCCGATGCCCAGGGCGGTCAACGCCGTCCGGGTCTTCCGACGGGCCAGGTTGCGCATGAACGAGGGCAGCGGTCGCAGGATTCGGGCCCATCGCCCTTCGCCCAGGCTGCCGCCCGCCCCTCCCTCGTAGCGCAGCGCCTCCACCGGCTGCAGGTTCGCGCCGCGCCAAGCGGGATACAGCCCCCCGACCACGCCCAGCAGCCAGGCGGTGACCATCCCCTGAACGAACAGGCCCGGCGTATAACGCCCCTGCAGCAGCGCCCCCACCGCCCGGCTGGTCGCCAGTGCCTGGGTGAGCATCACCCCCAGCGCGATGCCGATCAGCCCCCCGGCGGTGCTCAAAACCAGGGCCTCCCCCAGGATCAGCCGCAGCACCCGGCGACGACGCCACCCCAACGCCCGCAGCACGCCGATCTCCCGGGTGCGCTCGTACACGCTCATGATCATGGTGTTCATCATGCCCAGGCCGCCGATGATGATGGCGATGAAGGCGATCCCCCAGGCTAAGCCGCGCATCATGTCCGCCCACTGCATCTCCTCGCCGTAGGTTGCCGCCCGGGACACGGACACATCGGGCAACAGGCGCTCGATGCGCTGGATGACGTCGTCTATGCGATCCATCGCCTGTGGCCGGAGCCTCACTTGAAACAGGCTCACCTTGCGGGGCTTCTGGCCGATCTCCTGCGCGTCCTCCAGGGAGACGACGCCGCCGGATTCCTCCAACGCCTGCCCGGTCTCGTAGATCCCCACGATCCGGTAGGGCGTGCCGTAGATGCGGATCGTGTCCCCCACGCGTTTGTTCAAGCTCTCGGCCGCGCGTCGGCCCAGCGCGATCTGGCGAGGGCCGCGCACCGGCTCTCCTCCCACGATCCGGAAGTGATCCATGGCCGGCGAGTGAGGCTCATATCCCATGATCAGCATGATGGGCAGTCCCTTGGTGGAGATATACGCCATCACCCCCGGATCCACGCTCTCCACGTCCGGCAACGCGGCCAGGCGCTCGCCCAGCGTCTGGTCCAGGGAACTCAGGCTGGCATCCCAGGCCCCCGCCTGCATCACCAGCAGATCAGCGCCGCTGCCCCCCAGCAGGCTTCCCCAGTTGGCGATCAACCCCTCCGCCATGGCGCCCAGGGCGACCACCGCGGCCACGCCGATCGCGATGCCCAACAGGGTCAACGCCGTGCGCGTTCGGCGGCGAAGCAGGTTTCGGACGATCATGGCCCCGCCCCCTACGACACCTTCTGCCCATGCATCTCCTGCCGATCGGGCAACAGCGACTTCAACAAATCCCTATCCAGGTCGTCCATGACCTCCAGAAGGCGATCGCCCAGCAGCGCCACGATGTGGGGCATGTACATATCGATCCGCATGTGATGCTCCACCACGAAGGTCATCAGGGGGTTTCGCGTCCAAGAGGCGCGGGCGTCGGTCTCCTCCAGCCGCTCGCTAATGAGCGCCTCCCGGCCATCGACGACCAGCATCAATCCCAACGTCCCCTCCTGGCCCGCGTCGTCCGCGACGAGCGGAGTGACGGCCACGCGGCCGCCCGAGAAGTCCAGGGGTTTCGTCGTGTTGATGATGATGTGCACGCCGCGCTCCGCGGCCTCCGCCAGGGCCTTCGCCAGATCCGGGAACGTCTCCGGCAGGAGGGCCAGATGCAGGCGCTCCTCTGCGGCGCCGATCATCTCCCTAGCCCGGGCGATGATGTTGTCGTAGCCCTCCAGGTTCCACACGTAATCCAGCTCCCCTCCGGGAGTCAGCCCATCCAGCTCCCGGCGCACCGCCTCCACCTGGGCGTGATAATTCTCATGCAACCGGTCGAGCAGCTCATCCGCGGGCACGGGCATGTACCGGGTCGTGCCGCCCGCCACAGTGCTAAGCACAGCGCCGCGCGTCCCGAGCCTCCCCAACACCTCATAGATCATGGAGCGAGGGATGCCCGAGAGCTTGCTCAGCTCATACCCGGTGACCGGGCTTTTGCGCAGAAGGGCGATGTACGCCTTCGCCTCATATTCCGAGAAGCCCAACACTTGCAGACGCTCAATGACGTTCATCCACAGCCCTCTCCGCGATCGTTTGTACGGGATTCAGCAGATGATAGTCGTTGTGATCCCAACCACCACTACGCACCAACCTACTACACTCTGTCGATCCTGTCAAGATACGGATAAGACGCACAGGATCTTTCCAGGGCCAACCACGCCGCAGAGCTGGCCAGAATCCCCTCGAGGCCGGACGGAATTTCATCGAAAGAAGTGATGCAATTAGTGTAGTTGCACGGGTTATGGTACAATGGCGTCACACAACGCGATGAGGCCAACGGGTACAGCGTGGATAGCAAAGAGCACATCCTGGAGATCTTGAAGCAGGACGGGCCGATGACCGTGGGGGACCTGGCGAAGAGGCTGAGCCTCTCTCGCAGCGCCACGCGGCATCATCTGCGCGTCCTGGAACGGAACGGGCTGATCGCCGCCCTGGGTACGATGACGCCCCGAGGGGTAGGCCGCCCGGGCCTGCTCTACGGGCTCACCGCGCACGCGCTCGACGCCTTTCCACATGGGTACGATCGGCTGGCGGAGCGCCTGCTCCGCGAGATGAAGGAGACGCTCTCCGCCGCCCAGGTCGTCCAATGCTGTGAGCGCATGGGGCGGGAGATGGCCGCCGAGGCGCCGAGACGCATCCCTGGGCAGCCCATCGACGCCTTCCTGCAGGACCTCGTCGTTTACCTCACCCAGCACGGCTACCTGGCCCGAATCGTCCAGGACGGCGGCCAACGATATCTGGAGCTGGGGAACTGCCCTTACGCCCGTGTGGTGGAAAAGCATCCCGAGGTCTGCACGCTGGACCAGGCCATGTTGCGAGAACTCCTGACGGAGAAGATCCGCCCCGTCCACCTTTGGACGGGCGGCGGGCAAACATGCCGCTTCGCCATCCCGCCCTCGACCACGCCCAGCCCCTGAGTTGAATGCCCCATACGAAAGGCCGGGCTCCCCTGGGAAACCCGGCCGTCAGCGATGCGACGCGTACCTGTCGAATTCCTGCAAAGCGGCTTACCTCTGGATGCCGCCCTCGGTCAGCCGCTTTGGATCCAGCAGACGATCCAACTCCTCCGGGCTGAGATCGGTCATCTCGGCGGCCACATCCTTCACACGCCTTCCCTCCGCGTACGCTCGCTTGGCCACCTGGGCCGCCCGGTCGTAGCCGATCACCGGGTTGAGCGCGGTGACCAGGATAGGATTCCGCTCCACCAGATCCGCCATACGCTCACGATTCACCGTGAACCCGGCGATCGCCTTATCCGCCAGCACCCGCGCCGCGTTGGCCAGCAGGGTGATGGACTGCAAGAGGTTGTAGGCCAGCACCGGCAACATCACGTTCAGCTCGAAGTTGCCCGATTGCCCTGCCACGGTGATGGTCACGTCGTTGCCGAACACCTGGGCGCACACCATCGTGACCGCCTCCGGGATGACCGGGTTGATCTTGCCGGGCATGATCGAGGACCCAGGCTGGAGAGCCGGCAGGGAGATCTCGGCCAGCCCGGCCTGGGGGCCCGAGTTCATCCAACGGAGATCGTTCGCGATCTTCATCAACGACGCGGCCACCACCTTCAATTGCCCGCTCAGCTCGACGGCGGCATCCTGGGCCGCCTGAGCCTCGAAATGGTCGGTCGCCTCGACGAAGGGCAATCCCGTCTCTTCGGCCAACGCCGCGGCCATGCGTCTCCCGAACTCCGGATGGGCGTTCAGCCCGGTCCCCACGGCCGTCCCACCCAGCGCCAACTCCGCCAATCGCGGCAGCGTCGCCTCCACACGAGCGATCCCCTTCTCGATCTGGGCGGCCCAGCCGCCGATCTCCTGCCCCATTCGCACCGGTGTGGCATCCATCAGGTGGGTCCGCCCGGTCTTGACCACGTCCCCGGTCTCCTCGGCCTTCCGGCGCAACGTCTCAAGCAAGTGGCGCAGCGCCGGCAACAACACCTCCGCCACCTCCAGGTAAGCGGCAACGTGAATAGCTGAAGGGATCACGTCGTTGGAGGACTGCCCCATATTGACGTGGTCGTTGGGGTGGATCGCCTTCGAGCCCAGCTCGCCGCCCATGATCTGGATGGCGCGATTCGCGATGACCTCGTTGGCGTTCATATTGGTGGAGGTCCCGGAGCCCGTCTGGAAGATGTCGATGGGGAACTGATCGTCCCATCGCCCGTCGGCGACCTCCCGTGCCGCCTGCTCGATCAGCCGCGCCTTCTCGGCATCCAACAGCCCGAGATCGCGATTCACCCGGGCCGCGGCCGCCTTGATCAGCCCCAAAGCCCGGATGAAGGCCCGGGGGAACCGGAGCCCGCTGATGGGAAAGTTCTCCACCGCCCGCTGCGTCTGCGCGCCATACAACGCCTGAGCGGGAACCTGAACCTCGCCCAGGGAATCTCGCTCCACGCGCGTTTCCTTGGTCATTCGCCCACTCCTTCCTTAATCAATCTCACAGTATGTCTGAGAAATGCCGTTGCTTCTGCTATAGGGAAGCCCGGAGGAACCTGTCCCTCCGGAAAAAGCCCATCTCCCATCTTCGACCTGCCCGGCCTCGACTCAGATCCCTGCGAAAAGGACCGAGAAAGGCAGGTGCAGGCCAGAAAAGGGGAATTCTCGTGGAGGGGAGTTCCCCTCCACACCTCCCCTGTGGAGCTGACAGCTGAGGGAGCTTCTCAGACACCCTACCGGTCAATTTTCAGACACGCTCTCATCTTTTTTGACAGGGGGAACCACGAAGTAAGGGACAGCGGCCACGAGCGCCCCACGATCTGCGGCTTGTCGATACCCTCGCGACGCGGCTCAGCGCAGCACGATCTTCCGGAATCCCTCGGCGAACGGGGGATGTCCCTGATCGGATTGGGCCGCCCACTCCCGAATACGCTCGGCCAGCTTCTCCGGCTCCTTGATCTGGCTGCGATGCGCCAGGATGGCCTGGATCTTGTCCTCCAATGTCTCCGAGATGTCGATCCACGTATCCGGCTGGGTCGTCCCCGACACGTAGAGCTCCTCTACTTTGTGCGGCCGCAACCCCTCCCGCTCCTGCTCCGGGAAATTGAGCCGATCACGCGCCAGGGGGAAAACCGCGGCGATGGCCGCCTCGCCGGCCGCCCGATGATCCGGATGGTTGATCCCACCGCCCGGCCAGAAATACGTCGTCGGATCCTGACAGATGACCACGTCCGGCCGATAGCGACGGATCTGGCGCACCAGATCGGCCCGCAACCGCAAATCCGCCATCAGCTCCCCATCGTTATACCCCAGAAAGACGACCTCCTTGACGCCCAGTCGACGTGCCGCCTCTCGCTGCTCCTCCTCACGGATGGCCGCCAATCGCTCCGGCGTCATCTTTGGATCATTGCTCCCCTTATTGCCATTCGTGATCACGACGTACACGATCTCACAGCCATCCCGGGCCCACCTGGCGACGGTGCCACCGCAGAAGAACTCCGGGTCATCCGGATGGGCCATGATCACCATCACACGTCTCCGATTCTCGCTCATAGACCTCTCAACATCTCCTCTATGCCAGGAATGGAAGAACCCCTGCCCAAAGGCAGAGGTCTGCACCGAAGCGGATTGTACTAGAAACGGCAGGGCATGTCAATATCTCGTGCACGCGGTGATGTCTCACAAGTGCCACAGGTGTGCTTACCATGCTCTTTGTCACCGCAACGCTGCCATCCGTATCCCCACAACCCCAGGGCTTTTTCAAAGTCGGCGATATACGTGGCTTCATCTCCTGGCGCGGACAGCGGGAGGCACTGCCTTCTGTCACCCAAAAGGCCGAACTTGAGGAGCATGGTGGTCTCTCTGTCTAGTGTTGGTGATCCCACGGGAGACCATTTTGTGAGCAGCGCTGCATGAATGGCGCCTCCTGTGGGCTTTTTCCCAGACGGGGAATTTATCTGCAGGGGCGATTCATGAATCGCCCCTGCCCCAGCAACACCCATGAGGGAGACTACCAGGAGCACAGCCACACAAAAAGGCCCTGGAGTTTCCTCCAGGGCCTTTCCGTTCAACCGTGTCAGCCGATCAGGCCGTTACGGGGTCGCCGCGTTGTACCCAGCAGCCTGGTTGTTCCAGATCAGGTTCGCGATACCCACCAGCGGCTGATCGGACTCGACGACCACGACACCCGTCCAGTCGTTGGGCAGGTTCGCCAACGGCTCGCCGGGATCGGAGCTATAGCGGGTGTTCCAGCCCTGTGCACCGTTGCCCGGGATCACCATCTGAGCGGCGGGCACGGCCAACGTGCCGTCCGGGTTGTAGAAGCGGGTGGTCACCGTCGCGTTCGAGGTGCTCGTGTTCTGGAAGATGGTGGCCGACCACTTCTCCCACGAGCCGGTGTACTTGCGGAACATCACCGGGTAGTACAGCTTCGTGGAGGCATCGTTCGAGGTGCCCATCGTGTAAGAGGCCGTCTCATCGGCCGGTCGGCGCCAGATGTTGTTGACGATCCCAACCACGGGCACATCCGACTCGATCACCGCCAACCCGTTCCAGTTGTTGCTCACCGAGGCGAAGACCTCGCCCGGATCGGAGTCGTAGCGGGTGTTGAAGCCATCCGAGGAGAACGCCCCGATGGTCTGCGTCACCGCCGGAACCGCCAGCGTCCCATCTCGGTTGTAGAAGTAGAAGGTCAAGTGAGCATCGGAGTTGTTCGGGTTCATAATGATCAGACCCGAGTAGATCTGCCACTTGGAGAACTTCTTCTTGAAGATGGACGGAGCATAGAGCTTCTTGGACGGTTCAGAGACGCCCTGGTAGATGCTGGAACCCCACTTCCAGAGCGTGGTGACCACAGCGGCCACCTTCTGCGGCGAGGTGATGCGGGCAGCACCCTTCCAGTTGTTCGTGCCACCATCCGGATGGTTCTGCGGGATCTGGGGATAATCCCAGACGTCGAACGTCTTCGAGGCGCTGGGCGGGATGCTCGCCGTGACGGTGTGGACCGGCGTCGTGTAACCCCGGCTGTAGAACTCCACCGTTACGGTAGCCGTCACGGTGTCCGTGTTCTGGACCGTGATCTTGGACGACTGATAGGTCCGCTTGAAGATCGACGGAGCGTAGATGGTGTTGGCCCCCTCAGCGAAGCCCGTGTAAGCGCCAGCGGTGATCCCATCGCCATCGCCGCCGCCCGTCCACTCCGTGACGGCCGCGGCCGCCACCACACGATCCGAGGAGAGGACCATGGAGCCCACCCACGAAGCCGGCAAGCTGGTGGTCGACCCCTTGAAGGTGGCCTGGCCCGCATAGGGGACGTTCGCCGTATCCGTGAAGTCCGACTTACCCGTGGGGTTGATGTAGTCGGCCGTCACAGCGGCGTTCCCCGCCTGATCTGTGTTCGTCACGTAGACGGTGGTGTTTCCCGTACCCACGACGGGGCCCCCAGCATACGCCACGGTGGGGAACACCATCAGCAACACAGCGATAATGACGATCACTTTTCTCATAACGCAAACCCTCCTCGCATACGGATATCGTAAAGTTTGAAACTACGCGAACAC